>DASSTK010000468.1:0-4141 GCA_035707945.1 Sphingomonas sp. | reverse complement strand
GCGCGCTCGCCCGGCGCGCGTATAGACGAGATTGATGCTGGTGAAGCTCACCGCCTCCTCTCCATGCTGATTCACGACGGCGTAGCGGGTAATCGCGGTTCCCCGGTCGGGGCGGGTGCCCGATGGATTGAGCGCAACGATCTTGGAGGTGACATGAATGCTGTCGCCGGCGCGAACCGCCTTCTTCATGCGAACCTCGTCCCAGCCGACGCCGCAAACGAAATCGATATCGGAGTTGATCTCGTGATCCATCTGCCGCCACAGCGCGAGGATATGGATGCCGCTGGCCACCACTTCGCCGAATACGGACTGGCGCGCCAGGTCCGCGTCGCTGTGGAACCATTGCGGATCCCATTGCCGCGCGAAGGTGATGATCTCATCCCGCGCGATGAGGCGCGGTCGCGATTGCCGTTTTTCTCCGACCCGGAGATCTTCGAAGCATCGATGCGGGCGCTTGGCTCGGAAATCTGTCATGCCGGGCAGCATCCACCGCGTCGCGCTATCCGGCAAGAGGGCGCGGGGAGGCGAAAGCTGCCGGTAATGGGCTGCAGTTGATGGGCGATAAAAGGATCGCGCCCCTGCTTACGCATTTCGAGCCGCTCGGCCAGGATCGCTTCCGGCTGCCGGCCTCGCGCGAGCCGATCGAGCGGCTGTTCGGCGGCAGGGTGCTGGCCCAGGCTCTTTCAGCCGCGCAGCAGACCGTCACCGACGATCGCACCGCGCATAGCTGCCATGCCTATTTCGTGCGGCCCGGCCGGGTCGATCTGCCGCTTCTTTTCGCCGTCGAGCGCGATCATGACGGCCGCAGCTTCTCGACGCGCCGGGTGGAAGTCCATCAGGACGAGGCCCTGATCCTGACGCTCGCCGCTTCGTTCCACATCGCCGAACGCGGCCCGCTCCAGCAGAGCGAGATGCCCGATGTCCCGTCGCCATCGGACCTGCCCGAGCAGGATGCCGTGATCGCGGCCGCGCTGCACGCGATGCCGCCGCATCGTGTCGCTTTCTGGGAGCGCGACATCGGCATCGATTTCCGCGCGGTGGAGCCGTTCGTGACCATCGCGCCGCCGTCGGCGCCGGCCCGCCGCGCCTTCTGGTTCCGCTTCCGCGAGCGCGCAGGAGACAGCCTGGCCGAGCACCAGCGGCTGCTCGCCTACGCATCCGATCTCTATCTCATGCACACAGGGCTGCTGCCGCTCGGTATGAGCTGGTCCGATCCTGAGTTGCAGGATGCCAGCCTCGATCATGCCCTCTGGTTCCATCAGCCTTTCCGGGCCGACGAGTGGCTGCTTTACACGATGGATAGCCCGTTCACCGGCCTCGGCCGCACGCTTGCCCGGGGAACATTCTTCGCGCCCGATGGCCGGCTGGTCGCGTCGGTGTGTCAGGAAGGGCTGATCCGCCTCAGAGATTGAGAGGAGCGCACGATGAATATCGGAAGTGTGCCGGCGATGGCGACCGGCGTGGTATCCGGCCCGCGAACGGGGAACCCCCACCCGTCGTTCCGGTTATCTCGACATGCCTGACGAGACAAAGCTGATGCGCAGCGCCGCCATTGCCGCAACCGGGCTTGCGAGCGCGGCGATCGGCGCCTTCGCTTACCTCCGCTTCACTGCGCCGCCGGTTTCCAATCGTCATGTTCCCGAGCCGTTCAAGGCGGTGGACCTCGATCGCTATCTGGGCCGCTGGTATGAGATCGCACGCTATCCCAATCGCTTCGAGAAAGGCTGCGAAGCCGTCACCGCCGAATACGCCATGCTTCCCAACGGCCATGTCCGCGTGGTCAACCGCTGCCATAAGGGGCAGCCCGGCGGTCCATGCCGCGAGAGCAAGGGCGAGGCAAAAATAGTTCCTGCATCGCGTGGCGCAAAGCTCAGGGTCTCCTTCTTCGGGCCATTCTATGTCGGTGACTATTGGGTGCTCGATCATGGCGACGATTATGGTTGGTCGATCGTCGGCGAGCCGGCCGGCCGATATCTCTGGCTGCTCGCGCGCGACGCTCAACCGGGCGATGGAGAGCGCGAACGGCTGATCGGGAGAGCGGCCGAGCTCGGCTACGACATCAGCCGCCTTCACTTCACCCGCCACTGAGCATCCGAAGATGCGCGACGCGCCGGTCATCCTGTGGTTTCGGCAGGATTTGCGGATCGCCGATCAGGCGGCCTTGCGGGCGGCGGCGAACGACGGCCCCGTCCTACCGCTTTATGTACTCGACGATGATGCGCCCGGCGCGTGGAGGATGGGCGCTGCGCAGCGTTGGTGGCTGCACCATTCGCTCCAGTCGCTGAGCGAAAGCCTCGACAAACTGGGTCTTCGGCTCATCCTTCGGCGCGGGGAAGCGGTTTCGGTCATCGCTCGGCTGGCGCACCAAACCGGCGCGGAGCGCATCCATTGCCTGAGGCATCACGAACCCTGGTGGGCCGTTGCGGAGGAGCGGCTGGCGCGGGATTTCGATCTGCAGGCCCGTGAGGGCGGCAGCCTTGCGCCGGTCGGCTCGATCCGGACCGGCTCGGGGGACGCGTTCAGGGTCTTCGCGCCTTTCTGGCGCAAGCTCGCCGCGCGCATGCCGCCGCCCGCGCCTTGCCCCGCGCCGACGCATGTGCCCGCGCCCGAGCGATGGCCGGAAGGCGATCGGCTGGAAGATTGGGGCTTATTGCCGACACACCCGAATTGGGCGAAGGGCTTCGCCCCCTGCTGGGCGCCCGGCGAGGCGGGCGCGCTCGATCGCCTGTCCGCGTTCGAATCGCACGCCGCCGTCTATCGCCGCGAACGCGATCTGCCGTCGGAGGACGCGACCAGCCGCCTCTCGCCGCACCTGCATTTCGGCGAAGTCTCACCGGCGACGATCTGGCATCGGCTCGCGAATCGAAAGGCGCATGATTTCCTGCGCGAGCTCGCGTGGCGGGATTTCGCCCAGCAGACGATCGCCGATCATCCCGATCTGGGCGAAAGCAACGGACGAGCCATGTTCGATCGGATCCGCTGGCGCTCCGGCGCGCAGGCGGAAAGTGATTTCCGGGCGTGGACCCGCGGGCGGACCGGCTATCCCATCGTTGACGCCGGCATGCGCCAGCTCTGGACGACCGGCTGGATGCACAACCGCGTCCGGATGATCGTCGCCAGCTTTCTGGTGAAGCATCTGCTGATCGACTGGCGACGCGGCGATTGCTGGTTTTGGGACACGCTGGTCGATGCCGATTACGGCAACAACAGCCTTAACTGGCAATGGGTCGCCGGGACCGGGTTCGATGCGAGCCCCTTCTTCCGGATCATGGCGCCGCTGCTCCAATCGGAGAAGTTTGAGGCAATTGGCTATATAAGGCATTGGGTTCCCGAGCTTCGGGACGTATCGGACGGCGCCATCCATGATCCCCATGCCGCCGGCGCGGCCTGCGCTCAGTATCCCGAGATGATCGTCGGCCATCGCGAGGGCCGCGAGCGGGCGCTCGAGGCGTGGCGATCGATCCGCCCCGATCAGGATTGGCCGCATCCCTGATCGGGGCGCGACAGCCAGGGCTCCGCGTGGCACAATGTGCGCGATGCGCAGCTTGCTTCTTCTGATCGCGCTTCTCCCCGCGGCTCCCGCCGTCGCTCAGTCGAACGAGCCATCCACCGGGCCGGGGGAGATCGTCGTGACCGGGGCGAGCCTGCCCAAGCCTGCGGGTGAGGCCGCCTATGACGTGGCGACGATCGATCGTGACCGGCTGACCGATACCGCCAGCGGCCGCCTGGAGGATGTGCTGCGCGATATCGCCGGGTTCGCGCAATATCGCCGCTCGGACTCGCGTTCGGCCCAGTCGACCAGCCAGGGCGTGACCTTGCGCGGCCTGGGTGGCAACGCGTCGAGCCGGGCGCTGGTGTTGCTTGACGGCGTGCCGCTGACTGATCCGTTCGGCGGCTGGGTGAGCTTCACCGCGATGGATCCCGAGCGACTTGGGCTGGTGCGCGTGACGCGCGGAGGCGGTTCGGGTGCGTTCGGGCCAGGGGCGCTCGCCGGCACGATCGAACTGACCAGCGCCGACGCGGCCCAGCTTCCAGGCGTCTGGGCCGAAGCGCTCTACGGCAGCCGCGATTCGATCGAGGCGCATGCCGGGATTTCGGGCGCCAACGATCGAGGTTACGCCTTCCTTTCCGGCGAATATGC
>DASSTK010000467.1:0-3433 GCA_035707945.1 Sphingomonas sp. | reverse complement strand
TGGACCAAAAACAGGTTGACGTATAGGGAAATTATCGCACCTTAAAGGCAAGCAGGCGCGGAACCGTCTTTCGCGCCGGATACGGAGAGACATATGAGCCAGGCCGTGATCGCGGGTTACGCCCGCTCGCCCTTCCATTTCGCGGGCAAGGGAGCGCTGAGCCGGGTGCGGCCGGACGACCTCGCCGCGCAGGTGATTCGCGGGCTGATCGAGCGCACGAAGATCGATCCGGCGGACATCGAGGACGTGATCGTCGGCTGCGCTTTCCCTGAAGGCGAGCAGGGCATGAACGTCGCGCGGCTGATCGCCCTGCTTTCCGATCTGCCGATCAAGGTGGGCGGCATGACGGTCAACCGCTTCTGCGGCTCGTCGATGAGCTCGATCCACATCGCCGTCGGCCAGATCGCGATCGGCGCGGGTGAGGCCTTCATCTGCGCGGGCGTCGAATCGATGAGCCGGGTGCCGATGGGCGGCTACAATCCGCTGTTCAACCCGGCGCTGATGAAGGAGCGGCCCGGAGCTTACATGGGCATGGGCGAGACGGCGGAGAATGTCGCCGAGAAATATCAGATCACCCGCGAGGCGCAGGAGGCCTTTGCGGTCGAGAGCCAGCGCAAGGCGGCCGAGGCGCAGAAGGCGGGCAGGCTCAAGGACGAGATCGTGCCGATCGCGACCAGGGGCGGCACGGTGGACGAGGACGGCACGCTGCGCCCCGGCACCACGGCGGAGGCGCTCGCCGGCCTGAAGCCCGCCTTCGCAAAGGAAGGCACGGTGACGGCGGGCACCTCCTCGCCGCTCACCGACGGGGCGAGCGCGGTGCTGGTCTGCTCGGCCGAGTTCGCGAAGAAACATGGGCTGGAGGTGCTGGCGACGGTGAAGTCGGTCGCCGTTTCGGGCTGCGCGCCGGAGTTGATGGGGCTGGGGCCGATCGAAGCCTCCCGCAAGGCGCTGGAGCGCGCCGGGATCGGCGCGGACAGGATCGACGTGGTGGAGCTCAACGAAGCCTTCGCCAGCCAGTCGCTCGCCTGCATCCGCGATCTCGGCCTCGATCCGGCCAAGGTGAATATCGACGGGGGTGCGATCGCGATCGGCCATCCGCTCGGCGCGACCGGCGCGCGGCTGGTTGGCAAGGCGGCGCAACTTCTGAAGCGCGAGGGCAAGCATTATGCGCTCGCCACCCAATGTATCGGCGGAGGCCAAGGCATCGCCACCGTGCTGGAGCGCGCATGATGGAAGGCGCGATCAAAAAGGTCTGCGTCATCGGCGCGGGCACGATGGGGGCGGGGATCGCCGCCCAGGCGGCGAACGCCGGGGTGCCGGTGCTGCTGCTCGACATCGTGCCGAAGGAAGGCTCCGATCGGGACGCGATCGCCAAGGGCGCGGTCCAGCGGATGCTCAAGACGGAGCCCGCGCCCTTCATGTCCAAGGCGGCGGCGAAGCTGGTCGAGACGGGCAATATCGAGGATCATCTGGAGCGCGTCTCGACATGCGATTGGGTGATCGAGGCGATCGTCGAGCGGATCGATCTCAAGCAGGCGCTCTATGCGAGGCTGGAGCATGTGAAACGGCCGGGAACGGCGGTTTCCTCCAACACCTCCACCATCCCGCTGGAGAAGCTCATCGAGGGCCGCTCGGAGCAGTTCCGGCGCGATTTCCTCATCACCCATTTCTTCAACCCGCCGCGCTACATGCGGCTGCTGGAGATCGTGACGGGCAAGGAAACCGATCCAGCGCTCGCGCGGAGGGTCGAGGATTTCGCCGATCGCGCGATGGGCAAGCGGGTGGTCCATGCGAAGGACACTCCCGGCTTCATCGCCAACCGCATCGGCACCTACTGGCTCGCGCTCGCGGTCAACACGGCGATGGATCAGGGCCTTACGGTCGAGGAGGCGGATCAGATCGGCGGCAAGCCGATGGGCGTGCCCAAGACCGGCATCTTCGGCCTGCTGGACCTGATCGGCATCGATCTGATGCCGCTCCTCTCCCGCAGCCTCTCCGATACGCTGCCCGAGGGTGACGCCTATTTCGAGACGGTGCGGCCGCTGCCGCTGATCGACAAGATGATCGCCGAGGGCTTCACCGGGCGCAAGGGCAAGGGCGGCTTCTACAAGCTCGACAAATCCGGCGGTCGGCGGGTGAAGCAGGCGATCGACCTCGCCACCGGCGAATATCGCCCCGAAGCCAAACCCGCGAAGCTGCCCGGCAAGGCCGAGCGCGACATCTCCGCTCTGGCGGCGCTGCCCGGCAAGGCGGGGGCGTTCGCCTGGGCCGTGCTGAGCCATGTGCTCGCCTATGCGGCCGGGCTGGTGGGGCAGGCGGCGGACGATATCGTCGCGATCGATGACGCAATGAAGCTCGGCTATAATTGGAAATACGGCCCGTTCGAGCTGATCGACCGGCTCGGGCCGGACAAGCTCGCCGAGCGGCTGGAGGCGGAGGGCCGTCTCGTCCCGGCCTTCCTCAAGACGGCCGGGGACAGGCCCTTCTACAAGGTGGAGGGCGGCAAGCGCCATTCTCTCGGCCTCGACGGCGCCTATCACGAGGTGAAGCGGCCCGAGGGCGTGCTGCTGCTGGAGGACGTCAAGCTCGCCTCCGAGCCGTTGCTGAAGAACGGCTCGGCGGCGCTGTGGGATGTCGGCGACAGCGTGGCGTGCCTCGAGTTCACGGGCAAGATGAACGCGCTCGACGGCGACGTGATGGCGCTGATCGGCCAGGCCGTCCCGCTCGTGCAGGCGAAGTTCAAGGCGCTGGTCATCTACAACGAAGGATCGAATTTCTCGGCCGGGGCCAATCTCGGCCTCGCCCTGTTCGCGGTGAACATCGCGGCGTGGAGCGAGATCGAGAAGCTGATCGCGGGCGGCCAGCAGGCTTACAAGGGGCTCAAATACGCGCCTTTCCCGGTGGTTGCCGCGCCCGCCGGCATGGCGCTCGGCGGCGGCTGCGAGATCTGCCTGAACGCGGACGCGATCCAGGCGCATGCCGAAACCTATATCGGCCTCGTCGAATGCGGCGTCGGCCTGATCCCCGGCTGGGGCGGATGCGGCGAGATGCTCGATCGCTGGACGAAATCCGGCAAGCTCCCCAAGGGGCCGATGCCGGCGGTGGCCAAGGTGTTCGAGATCGTCTCGACCGCGACCGTCGCCAAATCGGCGGCGAACGCGAAGGAGCTGATGTTCCTGCGCGAAGGCGACGGCGTCACCATGAACCGCGATCGCCTGCTCGCCGACGCCAAGGCGAAGGCGCTGGCGCTCGCCGACGGCTACGCCCCGCCCGAGAAGCCCGAGTTCCGTCTGCCGGGCGCGGGCGGCCGCGCCGTCCTCGACATGGCGGCGCGCGATTTCCACAAGAAGGGCCTCGCCACCGATTATGATCTGGTCGTGTCCGATACGCTCGCCGAGGTGCTGACCGGCGGCGAGGCCGATCTGGTCGATGT
>DASSTK010000466.1:0-2401 GCA_035707945.1 Sphingomonas sp. | reverse complement strand
GCAAACGCATGACGATATTCCCCGCTGCTTCGCTGATGGACCAAGCCTAAGCAAAGCGGGCGGAGCGGCGCCAGCCCGGCGTCGGCGGCGCTGTCCCGATATGGAAGAGGCCAAGCAAGCCCCTCCCCTTCAGGGGAGGGGTTGGGGTGGGGCGTGTGAGAATTAAGCGATTCCCCTCCAGACAGGCCCCACCCCCGGCCCCTCCCCTGAAGGGGAGGGGAGAAGCTCTCACACGAACAGCGCCACGATCACCATCACCAGCCCGGCGGTGGCGATGGTCCAGATAATCGTGCGGAGATAGGGCACGCCGAAGGCGTAGAGCGGCAGGTAGATCAGCCGCCCGAAGAAATAGAGATGCGCGCCGAGCGAGGTCAGCACCCCCAGCCGCCCCGTCACGGCCGCAGCCAGCACCGCGCCGATGAACAGCGGCAGCGTCTCGAACAGATTGGCCTGGGCGCGCAGCAGTCGGGCGGGCAGGGGATCGAGCGCCGGCATCGTCTCGTCGCGCGCGCCCATGTTCCACTTCGCGCCATATTGCCGGGTGCGCGCCTGGGCGGCGATCAGAATCTGGAACAGCGCGAGCAGCAGCGTCGCGCCGAGCAGGACGATCTCGATCGGCACATCGCCTCGCGTCATCGCCTCAGTCTCCGGTCACGGTGATATGGCCGCTGCTGCCTCCCGACGCGGGGGAGACCTGGATCGCGAAATGCGTCACCCCGTGGTCCTCCTCCTGCTTGGTCGCCTCGAACTGATTGCCGTTCGTGGGAGAGGCGGCGGTCCAGCCATGCTCCTCGGCCTGATGCTTGTACCAGGCGACGACATCGGGCGCGCTGCCGGGCGCGGTGAAGGCCATGCGGACGGTGCCTTGCCCGTGGCCGTCATCCCAGTCCGCGCCGCCCTTGCCGGCGATGTTGACGCCGTGGAGGGACGTTCCGGGGAATATCTTCATGTCCTCGATCTGCGTGGTGTCGGAGCCGATATCCATGTCCGGCACGTTGAGCTTGGCCGAGAAGCCGGGAACGTTGATCGAAACGCTCTGCGAACCGTTGCCCGCAGCGCCTTCGCCGACATTGCCGATGGTGATGCTGGCGGTGGCGGCGTTGCCGTTGTCGTCGGCTTCGGCATGGCCGCCGCCATGATCGCAACCGGCGAGCGCCAGAGCGGCGGCGAGCGCGCCGAGCGCGGCGGCCCGGCGGAGGGTTCGGGCGGTCATCGCATCACTCTCCTCGTTTCTGTTCGTGGGCGCGATCCTAATCCGATTCGGCGGCGCGGGGAATTGGGGGCGTCGAGGCTGGGGCGGCGGCGACATTTCAGATAATTTATGTGAATGTTTCAGCCCCGACACGCGGACGCAAGGCGCGCGCGCCATGAGGCTGCCCAAGCCGGCGGCGCTTTCAAACTTTCCCCCCGGGAGCGTCGTCGGCCGAACCTTCCCTCCTCTCCGGCATCTCCTGCGTGTGCGGGATATGTTTGTTCACGCGAAGGCGCGAAGGCGCGAAGAAAGGGGTTCACGCGGAGACGCGGAGGATATTAGGCCGCCGCGCAGCGGCATTTCTCATTTTGGATGGAGCTTCCTGCCGCTGACGCCGCGCCAAACCCCTTCGCGCCTTCGCGCCTTCGCGTGAACTCTTGAACTTCTCCTCTGCGTCTCTGCGTGAACAAGAAACTACCGGATTGTGACATTCCCCGCCGCCGTGAGGGTCAGCACCCTGGCGCTCGGCGAGCCGATCTTCGCCGCCATCGCCGCGCCGGAGAGGCCTTTGATCGAGTGGCCGTCCACCGCCACGATCATGTCGCCGATGCCGAGGCCGAGCCTGTCGGCGGCCGAGCCGTCCTTGATGTCGAGGATCATCGCTCCGAACGGCGTGGTGGCGAATTGCAGGCCGAGCGACGGCACCGGCACCGTCTCGGTCATGTCCTGATCGGAAGCGGCGGGCGAGGACGCTTCGGGCTCGGCGCTCGCGGCGGCCGGCGCAGGTGTTGGCGCAGGCGTCGGCGCGGGAGTGCTCGTCTTGACGTCGGGCTCCGATGAGGGAGGCGGCGGGACGGCCGCCGCCTGCGCGGAGGGCTCCGGCGCGGCCGACGCGGGGGGAAGGGGCGCGGGCTGGGCCGCGAGCTCCTGCTTCCGTTTGGCGGCCTCCGCATCATAGGCCGCGAGGAACGACGCCATCGCCGCCTTCGGCACCTCCACCTCGAAGGATCGGTTCTTGCCCGCGATGGTGAGCGAAAGCCCGGTCGCCCGCGCCTTGTCGGCAAGCGCGCGCGGCAGCGTCACCGCGATCCGCTCGATCACCGCATGGCGGTTGCGCGGGCTCACCCCCCGGTGCAGCACGGTCGTATCCAGCTTCGCGCCATGCGCATCGGTCGCGCTCGCGAGCAGCGCCCAGTGCGGCATATCGGC
>DASSTK010000465.1:0-2122 GCA_035707945.1 Sphingomonas sp. | reverse complement strand
GTTCCGCACAAACGGCAATACGCTGCCCTCCTCGCTCGCTTATCAGGCGCACGCGGCGGCCGGGTTCGCCGATTGGCGGCTGACGGTGGACGGACTTGTCGAGCAGCCCCTCGCGCTGTCGCTCGCGAAGATTCGCGCGCTCCCCCACCGCACCCAGATCACCCGCCATGATTGCGTCGAAGGCTGGAGCGCGATCGGGCAATGGACCGGCGCGCCGCTCGGCCTGCTGCTCAAGGCGGCCCGGCTGAAGCCGCGGGCGCGCTATATCGTCTTCCATTGCGCGGACGATTTCGGCGGCGCGCCCTATTACGAGTCGATCGATCTGATCGACGCCTTCCACCCGCAGACTATCCTCGCCTGGGGCATGAACGGCCGCCCGCTTTCCGTTCCCCACGGCGCGCCGCTCCGGCTCCGTGTGGAGCGCCAGCTCGGCTACAAGCAGGCCAAATATGTCATGCGTGTGGAAGCGGTTGCGAGCCTCGAAGGCGTTGGCGGCGGCAAGGGGGGCTATTGGGAGGATGCGGCCGGATACCAATGGTATGCGGGCATTTGACAGCTTTGTCAGAGTCTTGGCGCGGGAAATCGCCCGTCGCGAGACTCGCAATTTTCTGTCGCGAACCTTACAATGAAGGGAGCGCCGGCCGCTCGCCGGCAAGAACAGAAACATTGGGGAGCCGGCAGAGCGCGTGCCTGCGCGAACCGCTCCGTCGGAGAAACAGATGTTGGATGAGATCCTCCACCACACCCCGCCGCACGCCAGCGACGAGGCGCCCCCCACGCGCAACCGCGCGCTGATCGACTGGGTGGAGGAGGTGGCCGTGCTCACCAAGCCGGACCGCATCCATTGGTGCGACGGATCGGAAGCGGAGTGGAACGAGCTCACGGCGCAGCTCGTCGACGCCGGCACGCTCACCCGGCTCGATCCGGCCAAGCGGCCCAACAGCTTTCACGCGCGTTCGGACCCCAAGGATGTCGCGCGCGTCGAGAGCCGCACCTTCATCTGCTCGGAACGCGAGATCGACGCGGGCGCGACCAACAACTGGATGGCGCCGGAGACGATGCGCGCCACGCTCACGCCGCTGTTCGACGGCTGCATGAAGGGCCGCACCCTGTATGTGGTGCCCTATTGCATGGGGCCGCTGGGATCGGACAAGAGCGCGATCGGCGTCGAGATCACCGACAGCGCCTATGTCGTCGTCTCGATGAAGATCATGACCCGCATGGGCAAGCAGGCGCTCGACATGCTGGGCGAGCACGGCGATTTCGTGCGCTGCGTCCACTCGGTCGGCCTGCCGCTCGGCCCCGGCGAGAAGGACGTGGCGTGGCCCTGCGGGGACGAGAAGTGGATCGTCCACTATCCCGAAACGCGCGAGGTCTGGTCCTACGGCTCCGGCTATGGCGGCAACGCGCTGCTCGGCAAGAAATGCTTCGCGCTCCGCCTCGCCTCAACGATGGCGCGCGAGGAGGGCTGGCTCGCCGAGCATATGCTGATCCTCAAGCTCACCTCGCCCGAGAACCGGGTCCACTATATCGCCGCCGCCTTCCCGAGCGCCTGCGGCAAGACCAACATGGCGATGCTGGAGCCCACCATCCCCGGCTGGAAGGCGGAGACGATCGGGGACGATATCGCCTGGATGCGCTTCGGCCAGGACGGACGGCTCTATGCGGTGAACCCGGAAGCGGGCTTCTTCGGCGTGGCGCCGGGCACGGGACTTGCGACCAACCGCAACGCCATCCACACGCTCCACGCCAACTGCATCTTCACCAACACCGCGCTCACTGACGAGGGCGACGTGTGGTGGGAGGGGCTGACCGACAGCCCGCCCGAGGGCATGACCGACTGGCAGGGCAACCGCTGGGACCCGGCCGGCGGCAAGCCCGCCGCCCACCCCAACGCCCGCTTTACCGCGCCCGCCGATCAGTGCCCGGTGATCGCGGACGAGTGGAACGATCCGCAGGGCGTGCCGATCTCCGCCATCCTGTTCGGCGGCAGGCGGGCGACGGCGGTGCCGCTCGTCGCCGAAGCCTATGACTGGGCGCACGGCGTCTATCTCGCCGCCAACATCGCCTCCGAGGCGACCGCGGCGGCCGAAGGCAAGGTCGGCGCGCTGCGCCGCGATCC
>DASSTK010000464.1:0-4078 GCA_035707945.1 Sphingomonas sp. | reverse complement strand
CGGTGCCGGCGGGAAAACCGCCGAACAGCGCGTCGATGGCGTCCTTGTTCGGCGCGAGCCGGCCCGTCACGTTCGAGACGATATGCATGACATGGCTGTAAAGCTCGACCGTGTAGCTTTCCGTCACGCGGACGGTGCCGGATGCGGCGACGCGGCCGACATCGTTGCGGCCGAGATCGAGCAGCATCAGATGCTCGGCCCGCTCCTTGGGATCGGCGAGCAGCTCCTCGCGGCGCGCGGCGTCCTCGGCGTCGGTCTTCCCGCGCGGCCGGGTGCCGGCGATCGGGCGGATTGTCACCTCGCCCTCGCGCGCGCGGACGAGGATTTCGGGGCTGGAGCCGATCAGCGCGAAGCCGGGCAGATCGAGATAATAAAGGAAAGGCGAGGGGTTGATCCGCCGCAGCGCCCGATAGAGATCGAAGGGCGGCAGCTCGAACGGCCGGGTAAAGCGCTGGGCCAGGACGACCTGAAAGATGTCGCCCGCGGCGATATAGTCCTTGGCGCGCGCCACCATCTCGCCATAGCGGCCGGGGGGGAGAGTAGGGACCAAAGCATCGTGCTCCGGCGAAGGCCGGAGCGTTGGATTGTTGTCGCCACCCCCGCCGTCCGACGCTCCGGCCTTCGCCGGAGCACGGGGTAACGAACCGGAAAGCCGCGCCTGCGCCGTCTCGATCCGATCGATCGCCTGCTCCACGCTGACGCCCGCTCCCGGCCATAGCGGCGCGACCCAGAACAGTTCGTCGGTCAGACGGTCGAACAGCAGGATCAGGGTCGGCCGGACGAACAGCATGTCGGGCAGATCGAGCAGGTTGGGGGCGGGGCGGGGGAGTTTTTCGACCAGCCCCACCGTCTCATAGGCGAAATAGCCGACCAGGCAGGCGAGCGCCTTGGGGAGCCCTTCGGGCACCTCCATCCGGCAGGATTCCACCAGCGAACGCAGCGCCTTGAGGCTGTCCTCCGGGCAAGAGGCGAAGGCCTCGCGGTCGTGGAGCCAGCGCGGATTCACCTCCGCCGCACTCCCCCGCGCGCGGAAGACGAGATCGGGGGCGAGCCCGATCAGGCTGTGCCGCCCGCGCGTGCGGCCGCCCTCCACCGATTCGAGCAGATAGTCGCCACGTCCGGGCTCGATCAGCTTGAGCGCGGCGGAAACCGGCGTTTCGGTGTCGGCGATCTGCCGCCGCCAGACCAGCGCCGGCCGCCCGGCGGCGAGCGTCTCCGCCGCTTTCCGATCACCCTCGGCCGGGCTCACTGGGCGGCCGGAGCCTGCCCGAGCAGGCGGGCGCGCAGATCGGCGATCGCCTTCCCGTTGCGCTTGACGCCGACCGCGTCGGCCGCCGCCTGTGAGAGTTCCTGCACATATTCGTTGCCGGCCGCCTGCACGAGTTCGCCCTGGGTCATGCCGGTGAGCGCGGGAAGCAGCTTCGAATCGCCTGGCGTCACCTTGTCGAGATGGATGACGAACCAGCCCTGCCCCTGGCCGGCGGGCACAAGTTTCGTCTTGCCGACCGGCATGGTGAAGAGCGCGTGGATCGCGGGCGGTATCGGCGTCTGGGCGCGGGCGAAATCGATGCGGCGGCCGCTGCCTTCGTGCGGCGCGGGCAGCTTGACCGGCGCGGCCTTGAAGGCATCGGCCATCGACATGCCGCCTTGCACCTTCTTCTCGATCGCGGCGGCGATCGCCTTGGCCTTGTCGGCGGCGCGTTTGGCGATGAAATCCTGCTTCACCCGATCCTTGACCTTGGCGAGCGGGATCGGCGTCGCCCCCACCACCTTGGGAACCGAGAGCAGCGCGTAGCGCTCGCCTTGCTGGATGGTCTCGACCGAGGGGGGCTGATCGGGATCGCTCTTGAAAGCGGAGGCGAGCAGCGGCGCGACGTCGGGCGAGGGCTTGTAATCGGGATTGTCCGGATCGAGCCCGCCCTGCGTGATGGCGGGCGTCTCCTCCACCTTCAGGCCGTTGGCCTTGGCGAGATCGGCGAAGCCCTGACCGTTATCGATCGCGTCCTGCAGCCCGTTGATCAGCTTGGCGAGCGCGTCGTCCTGCTTCTGCTTGGCGAGATCGGCGGCGATCTGCGGCCGCGCCTTCTCATAGGGCGTGCCCGCGATCTTCTTCACATCCTGCGCCTTGGCGACATACCAGCCTAGCGCGGACTTGATCGGATCGGTGACGCCGCCCTGGGGCAGCGCGAAGGCCGCCTTGGCGACCTCGGGCGAGGAAAGCTGGGCGTACTGGTTCTGCGTCTTCTCGCCGATCGTATAGTCGGCGGCGGAGAAGCCGGCGGCCTTGGCGGCGTCGGCGAAGCTCTTGCCGCCCGTCACCGCCGCCTTGAACGCCTTGGCCTTAGCCTCGCTGGTCAGCACCACCTGGAGAATGTCGCGCGTTTCGCGGGCGGCGTATTTGTCCGGATTGGAATCATAGACCTTGCGGATCTCCGCCTCGCTC
The DNA here is from genome assembly GCA_035707945.1 of Sphingomonas sp. Classification (GTDB taxonomy): domain Bacteria; phylum Pseudomonadota; class Alphaproteobacteria; order Sphingomonadales; family Sphingomonadaceae; genus Solisphingomonas. The sequence continues at coordinate 1,635 of DASSTK010000464.1, read as the reverse complement.
GGCGTCGCCTGGGCGGCGACCTGATCGCGGCCGATCACGGCGTAGCGCAGCACCCGCCGCTCGGGCGTGGTGTAGGCGGCGATGTTCTGCTTGTAGAAGCCGTTGATCTCGGCATCGGTCGGCGCGGGGCCGTTCTCCACCGCGCTGGTCGGCACCAGGCCGACGGTGCCGTGCCGCTCCTCGATCAGCAGCGCGGCATAAGGCTTCACCAGCCCTTCGGGCAGCTTCACCGCGCCGCTCGCGGGGATGTAGAGCCCGCGGCGGATGACGTCGCCCGCCACTTCCTTGCGGAGCTGCTGCTCGGTAATGCGCTGCTGGGCGAGCGCGGCCTGGAAGATCTGCTGGTTGAACTTGCCGTCCGCGCCCTGGAAGGCGGGCAAGCTGGCGATCTCACCATCGACCTGCTTCTTGCTGGCGGTGAGGCCGATCATCCGGCCGAACGCCTCCAGCGCCGCGCCCGCGATCGACTGATCGATCACAGCTTCGTAGCCGCCGCCCTTGATGAACTCCGCCATCTCCAGCCCCGGCTGCTGCTGGGCATATTGGGTGAAGGTGCGGCGCACCCGGTCGTCCATGTCGTTGACGCCGATCGACTGCTTGCCGACCGTGGCGATCACGTCGCCGGACGGACCGCCGGTGAAGGAGGAGGAGCCGGGGATCTCGTTCGTGAACACGCCGGTGATGATGAAGGCCAGCGCGATGAGCGCGAGCAGGCCGATCGCCAGCTTGGAAGAGAGCATATTGCGGAAGAAGGCGATCATGCGGGCTATCCGGTCGTGTCGGCGGCAAGGATCGCCTCCCTTAGATGCCGCGCGCGCGCTCTTCAAGCGAGCCGGGTGGCGAAGCGGCGGCGGCGCGGCTATCGCTCGTCTCGATAATGGATGAAAGCCAAGGGGAAGACATATGGCGCTTCGGCCGCTGATCGCCGGCAACTGGAAGATGAACGGCAGCCATGCGGCGCTCGCCGAGCTGGACGGCATCGCCCGCGCGGCCGGGGCGGCGGACGGCGTGGACGTGGCGATCTGCCCGCCTTTCACCCTGATCGAGCGTGCGGTCGCCCGCCAGCCGGGCCTCGCGATCGGCGGACAGGATTGCCACGCCGCCGCCAAGGGCGCGCATACCGGCTGCATCTCGGCGGGGATGCTGGCGGAATCGGGCGCGCGGCTGGTGATCGTCGGCCATTCCGAGCGCCGCGCCGAGCAGCATGAGACGGACGCGCAGGTGCAGGCCAAGGCGGAGGCCGCGATCGCCGCCGGGCTCATCGCCATCGTCTGCGTCGGCGAGAGCGAGGAGGAGCATGACGCCGGGCATGCAGCCGCACGGGTGGAATCGCAGGTGCGCGGCTCCGTGCCGCAAGCGGGCGCGGATCGGCTGGTCGTCGCTTATGAGCCGATCTGGGCGATCGGCACCGGGCGCACCCCCAAGCCGGAGCAGGTGGCCGGGATGCATGGCGTCATCCGCCGAACCCTCGTCAATCTGCTGGGTGCGGAGGGCGGGAAGGTGCGAATTCTCTACGGCGGATCGGTCAACGGCGACAACGCCGCCAGCATCCTCGCGGTCAAGGACGTGAACGGTGCGCTGGTCGGCGGCGCCAGCCTGACCGCGGCGGCGTTCGTCCCCATCATCGAGGCGGCG
>DASSTK010000463.1:0-3663 GCA_035707945.1 Sphingomonas sp. | reverse complement strand
CTGCTCTTCTGGCTGCCGAGGTGGGCATGAACCGCGATCCGAACCGTTCGCGGCCGTGGATCGCCTTCGTCCTCTCGTTCACGGCATGGTTCGTCTTCCAGCAGGGGATCGGCGGGCCGCTGCATGTGAACTGCGCGGTGGGGCGGCCCTGGCTCGGCCCGGCGTGGGGCGGAGTGAGCCTGATCCTGTGCGCTCTCGCCGCCTGGATCGCCTGGCCGCAGGCGCGCGTGCAGAGGGAAGGGATCGGCGCGGTCGTCTTCTGGCTCGCGCGGATCGCCTTGCTCTCCGCCGGCCTGTTCGCGCTGGCGATCCTGTTCCAGACGCTCGCCACCCTGATCGTGCCGTCATGCGTCCGCTGAGCTGGAGCTTCGATCCGTGGGTGATCGCGCCGATCGCGATCGCGGCGTTGCTGTTCGCGCTCGGCGGGATGCGGCGGCCGGATACGCCCGGCCTGCGCCGCCGGGCGCTGCTGTTCGCGCTGGGGCTCGCCACGCTGTTCGGCGCGCTGGTCTCGCCGCTGCACGAAGCGGGCGAGCGCTTCTTCGCGCCGCACATGATCCAGCACGAACTGCTGATGCTCGTCGCGCCGCCGCTGCTGGTTGCGGCCGAGCCGCTGGCGGTGATGCTCCGGGCGTTTCCTGCGGACGGCCGCGCGGTGTTTGCCGGTTTCTCCGCCGCCCGGCCGATCGCGGCGACATGGCGATGGCTCACCGCCTGCGTCCCCGCAACCTTGCTCCAGATCGTCGCGCTCTGGCTGTGGCATGCGCCGCCGCTGTTCGATCTCGCGCTGGCGAGCCCCGGCTGGCACGCCGTCCAGCATCTCTGCTTCCTCGGCGCCGCGCTGCTGTTCTGGACGGCGATGTTCCGGTGGCGCGAGGGCGAAGCCTCCCCCTGGCAGCGCTGTGCGCTGGCCGTATTGTGCCTGTTCGCCACCTCGGTCGCCTCGGGCGCGCTCGGCGCGCTGCTGGCCCTCTCCGATGCCGTCTGGTACGCGCCCTACGCCCGCTTCGGCCCCGATCCCTTCGGCCTGTCGCCGGCGCAGGACCAGCAGCTCGCCGGGCTCATCATGTGGATACCGGGCGGGCTGGTACACACCCTCGCCGCGCTGATGATCGTGCATACGCTGTTGACCGGGCGGAGGCTCGCCGATGCCCGTTAGCCTGCGTTATCTGCTGCTGCTGATCGCTCTGGCCTTCGTCTCGGCGATCGCGGCGATCGTGGTGCAGCACCATCAGACGACGCATCGCGCCGAAGTCACCGCCCGGCAACTGACCGGCGGCGATGTCCGCGCCGGAAGCCATGCCATCCGGCGCTACGCCTGCGGAGCCTGCCATGCGATTCCCGGCATTCCGGGGGCGCAAGGCAATGTGGGGCCGCCGCTCAGCGGCTTCTCCCGTCGCGCCGAGATCGCGGGCCGCCTCTCCAACGATCCCGCCGATCTGGTGCGCTGGATCCGCCACCCCCAGCAGATCAGCCCCGGCAACGGCATGCCCGATCAGGGCGTGAGCGAGCAGGACGCCCGCGACATCGCCGCCTATCTCTACACGCTGCGATAGGGGCGTCCGTCTCGTTCGGGAATCTTTTGCCCGCCTTTGCATTCCCGCCTCGCGTCGCTAGATAAGCGCGCGAAATCCCGAACATCATCGAACCCGCGGAGCGAGCATCCTCATGGCCGTCCAGTATAGTTTCGTCATGAAGGGCCTGACGAAGACCTTTCCCGGCGCCCCCAAGCCGGTTCTCAACAACATCAATCTCCAGTTCCTGCCCGGCACCAAGATCGCCATCATCGGCGTCAACGGCACCGGCAAATCGACCCTGATGAAGATCATGGGCGGCATCGACAAGGAGTTCCAGGGCGAGGCGTGGGCGGCCGAGGGCGTCACCGTCGGTTATCTGCCGCAGGAGCCGCAGCTCGATCCGGACAAGACCGTCATGGAGAATGTCAAGGACGGCGTTCGCGGCGTCGCCGACATGATCGACCGCTTCAACGCCATCTCCGCCGAAATGGGCGATCCCAAGGAGGATACCGATTTCGATGCGCTGATGGAGGAGATGGGCGTCCTTCAGGAGAAGATCGATGCGGTGGACGGCTGGACGCTCGACAACCAGCTCGAGATCGCGATGGAGGCGCTGCGCTGCCCGCCCGGAGACTGGCCGGTCGAGAATCTCTCGGGGGGCGAGAAGCGCCGCGTCGCGCTCACCCGCCTGCTGCTGGAGAAGCCCGACATCCTGCTGCTCGACGAGCCGACCAACCATCTCGACGCCGAGAGCGTCGCCTGGCTGGAGCAGCATCTGATCGATTATCCGGGCAACGTCATCCTCGTCACCCACGATCGCTATTTCCTCGATAATGTCGTGACCTGGGTGCTCGAGCTCGATCGCGGCCGCTATTACACCTACAACACCAACTATTCCGGTTTCCTCGAGGCCAAGGCCAAGCGCATGGGCCAGGAAGAGCGCGAGGAAGAAGGCCGGCAAAAGGCGATCAAGGAAGAGCTGGAGTGGATCCGGCAATCCCCCAAGGCGCGCCAGACCAAGTCCAAGGCGCGTATCCGCGCGTTCGATGAGCTGGTGGAGAAGCAGGCGGAGCGCGGCCCCGGCAAGGCGCAGATCCTGATCCAGGTGCCGGAGCGGCTGGGCGGCAACGTCATCGAGGTCAAGAACCTGTCCAAGGGCTTCGACGGCAAGCAGCTCTTCTCGGACCTGAGCTTCACGCTGCCGCCCGGCGGCATCGTCGGCGTGATCGGGCCGAACGGCGCGGGCAAGTCGACGCTGTTCAAGCTCATCACCGGGCAGGAGACGCCGGACGACGGCTCGATCAATATCGGCGATACGGTGCGGCTCGGCTATGTCGATCAATCGCGCGACGCGCTCGATCCCAACCACAATGTCTGGGAAGAGGTGTCGGGCGGCAACGAGCGCTTCTATTTCGGCAAACATGAGGTGGCGACGCGCGCCTATGTCGGCGCGTTCAACTTCAAGGGATCGGACCAGCAGAAGAAGGTCGGCCAGCTTTCCGGCGGCGAGCGCAACCGCGTCCACATGGCCAAGATGCTGGCCAAGGGCGGCAACGTGCTGCTGCTCGACGAGCCGACCAACGACCTCGACGTCGAGACGCTGCGCGCGCTGGAGGATGCGCTGGAGAGCTTCGCGGGCTGCGCCGTGGTCATCAGCCACGATCGCTTCTTCCTCGATCGCCTCGCCACCCACATCCTTGCCTTCGAAGGCGACGGCCATGTCGAATGGTTCGAAGGCAACTTCGAATCCTACGAGGAGGACAAGCGCCGCCGCCTGGGCGACGAAGCCGATCGGCCGGGCAAGGGGGCCTACAAGAAGCTCACCCGCTGAGGCGGGGAGGGGGGCGCTCGGGCCGTCAGGTCAGTCGTCCGTTCGCCCTGAGCGCTGTCGAAGGACGTGCCCTTGGGGGATGCCCCGGGTCACATGCTTCGACTGCGCTCAGCACGAACTATGGTGAGCGGAATCAGTCTCAGTAAAAATCGGTCGGATCGGGTGTCGGGGCGTTGCAGGCGACCTGGCGGCCGTGGTTGCAGTCCCATACCTGGGCGCGCCAGGCGCGCATCGCGTCGGCATAGGCCTGGCGTTCCTTTCGGTAACGGGCGTTCTGCCGGTTGATGCGATGCCCGTGCTTGCGCAGCGAGGCGT
>DASSTK010000462.1:0-16882 GCA_035707945.1 Sphingomonas sp. | reverse complement strand
GATCGGCTATCGCGCGTGGATCGCCGCCGAAGCCTTCGTGGGGCCGGGTGTGCATGTCGGTGACGGCGCGGTTCTCGGCGCGCGCGGCTGCGCGTTCCGCGATCTGGAGGCATGGACGGTCTATGCAGGAAATCCTGCCCGCGCGATCAAACCCCGGCGCATACGCTTTCCGCAGGATGATGCCGGCTGACCGGAGGCCGAGACGGTCTCTGCGCCGGCCGATGGGGATTGCGAGCCGGGCACGGATGCGTTCAGCACGCCGCCGCGAGCAGGGCGCGGACGCCGCGGTGGTCGGGATCGTAGCGCAGCGTCGCCTGGAGGCTCTGCGCCATCGCGCGGATGACCTTGGAGCCGATGCCGGTGCCGCGCGGGCTCGCGCCCTCCTTCATGCCGCAGCCGTCATCCTCCACCTTGAGCAGGAAGCCGTCCTCGCCCTGGCGCGCGAGATGGATGCGCACCTCGCCCGGCGCGCCCGGATGATAGGCGTATTTGCAGGCGTTGCTGACCAGCTCGTTGACGATCACGCCCAGCGAGACGGCGCGGTCGGTCGGCAGGCGGATCGGCTCGGCGGAGAGCAGCAGCTTGCGAGGCGCCGTCGGCGTCGACCAGGTTTCCTCGAGCTCGGCGACCAGCGCGGCGAGATAATCGTCCATCGCCACCGTATCGACGGACGCGCCCGAATAGAGCCGGCGGTGGACCTGCGCGATCGCCTGGATGCGGTTCTGCGTATCCTGCAGCGCCGCCTTCGCGCCTTCGTCCTTGAGCGCGGCGGTTTGCATGTGGACGAAGGCGGAGACGAGCTGGAGCGAGTTGGCGACGCGGTGATTGACCTCGCGCAGCAGCGTTTCCAGCCGCGCGTTGGACTGGCGCAGCTCCTCCTCCGCCCGTTCGGCGGCGGTTTCCAGCCGGTGCTTGGCGAGCGCTTGACGGAAGGCGTTGTCGAGCAGCGCGAAGAAATCCTCGCCCACCGACTTCACCACATAATCCGCCGCTCCGGCCTTGAGCGCCGCGACCGCGATGCGGCTCTCCTCCGATCCGGTGACATAGACGACCGGCGGCGTTCCCGGCAGGGAAAGCAACTCGCCCAAGGTCGCGAGCCCGTCCTGCCCCGGCATGTAATGATCGACCGCGATCAGATCGAAGCCGCCCTCGCGCGCCTTCGCCATCCCTTCCGGCCCGCTCGTCGCCGTCTCGACCTTGTAGCCGCGCCGGGCGAGCACGCGCGTCGCCAGGCGGCACAGGCCTTCATCGTCGTCGATGTACAGGACGCGCGGCGTTTCGCTCATGCTTCGGGTTCGGCCTCCGGCACCTGTATGACCGACAGAAACAGGCCGAGCTGCCGGATGGCGCCGGCGAAATTCTCATAATCCACCGGCTTGGTGATATAGACGTTGCAGCCGAGATCGTAGCAGCGCTGGATCTCCACCTTGTCATCGGTGGTGGTGAGCACCACTACGGGGGTGCGCCTCAGCGGATTGCCCTCCGCCTTTATGCGCTGGAGGATATCGGTGCCGGCCATGTCGGGCAGGTTGAGATCGAGCAGGATCAGCGCCGGGCCGTTATGAGCGGGGCCTTCGGGCGCGTTGTAGAGATAATCCAGCGCGGCGCCGCCGTCGGTGAAATGGCGGATGGCGTTCGAGATTCCGGCGCGGCGGATATTCTTCTCGATCAGGCGGGCATGGCCCTCGTCATCCTCGATCATGACGATGTTGACGGGCTGATGCTGGTTCACCGGGATGCATCCTTTTCTTTCGGGGCCGGGGGACGGGCCGGCAATGATATGGTGAAGGTCGCGCCCTGATCGAGCGCTGAACGGCAATCCACCAGGCCGCCGAGCCTATAGGCCAGCGCGCGAACGTGCGCGAGTCCGATGCCCTCGCCCGGCTGATCCTGCTGGCCCGATCGGCGGAACAGATCGAAGACGCGCTGATGGTCCCTGGGATCGATGCCCCGGCCGTTGTCCGAAACCTCGATCGCCACCCGCTGCCCGTCCTGCCGCGCCGAGACGACGATGCGGCCCGGCCGATCGGGCTTGAGATATTTGACGCTGTTCTCGATCAGGTTCGAGAGCATCTGCTCCACCGCGAGGCGATCGCCCACCAGCGGCGGCATCGGGCGTTCGATCCGCACCTCGGCCCCGATCTCGTCGAGCCGATGCTGGAGCGTGGCGACGATGCCCTCCGCTATCTGCGCTATATCGAGCATCTCGGGCGCGAGATTGCGCTTGCCCTCGCGCGAGAGCTTGAGGATCGAGTTGATCAGCCGATCCATCTTCTGGGTGGAAGCGCGGATGAAGCCGATCGATTCGGGCAGATCCTCGCGCGCGGCGACCCGCGCCTCCTCCTCGATCAGCTCGGGCGCCTTCTCCTCCAGCGCGTCGATCTGGGCGCCGAGCGCCTTGGTCGCCGCCTCCAGCTCGCCGGTGAAGCCCATGACATTGACCAGCGGCGAGCGCAGATCGTGGCTGACGATATAGGCGAAGCGCTGAATCTCCTCGTTGGCGCGGGAAAGATCGCGGGTGCGCTCGTCGACCCGCGCCTCCAGCTCGGCGTTGAGCGCGCCCATCGCGTCGCGCGAGCGGATCAGATCCAGCGTGTAGCGCCGGATCACCGCGATCGAGAGGATCGCCACGATCAGCAGCAGCGCGGCCGTGACGATCAGAACCTTGAACAGCCGATGCACGCTCGCCTGCTGGTCGGCGGTGCGCTGGTGGAGCAGCCTTGCTTCCTCGGCGGCCATGTCGTCGGTCAGGTGACGGATATGCGCCATGATATCGGTGCCGCCGTCGCTCTCGAAGCTCGCCTGCGCCGCCGGCCGGTTCGAAACGGCGAGCGCCATCGATTTGCCGAGCACCGCCAGATGCTGCGCGGCGAGCGCCTGAAGCTGGCCCACCCGGATCTGCTGGCTGGGATTGTCGCGGGTGAGTTCGCCCAGCTTCTCCACAGGGCCGGGCACGGCGCGGGCCGTTTCGTTGAAGGTTTGGCGGGTATGGCCGCCCCGGCCGATCAGAAAGCCGCGACGCGCGGTTTCCAGCCGCTCCTCCAGCGTTCGAACCCGGTTGATCGTGTCGATCACCCGATAGCTGTGCTCCACCCAGCGCGCATTCTCCTGATCGCGCCAGACGGTGTAGCCGGCCGTCGCCCCCGCCGCGATCAGCGCCACGAAGCCGAGCGTGATGACAGCCATCACGAAGCGCGCGAACTGGCGCTGCGAGAGAAGGGAAAGACGAGGAACGGAAGCGGCCATCGGCGCGGAGGGATAACGCACTTTGCGATAAAGGCAATGATTTACAGGCGCTTCCTCGCCACAGGGCAAGCCGAACCGTCACGCGAACGTCACGGAGCTGTCATCGAACGCGCCTAACCCCCGCCTCGAAAACCCGCCGCGTCGGCGGGCGAGACAAGGGGCATTGCACGCATGACGAAAATCACCAGCCTGCTGACCGGCGCGGGGCTCGGCGCGATGATGATCGCCGGCGCGTCGCCCGCCGCCGCGAAGGCTGGGCGACCCACCGCCGCCGAGCGCCAGCAGGCCGAGATCGAGATGCTGCGCCGCCAGATCGAGGCGCTTACCGCCCGCCTGGACGCGCAGCAGCAGGCCTCCGCACAGGCGCAGGCGACCGCGCAGGCCGCGCGGGAGCAGGCCCAGGCGGCGCAGACCCAGGCCGCCGCCGCGCAGGCCGCCGTTCCCGCCGAGGTCAAGACCCAGCTCGCCGCCGCGCCCGCGCCCAAGCAGCAATGGTTCGACAACACCTCGATCTCGGGCCGGATGTATTTCAACTTCTCGAACATCAGCCAGAAGGCGAACGGCGCCGCCACATCCGCCGAGGGCACCGGCTTCAATATCAAACGCTTCTATCTCAGCGTCGATCACAGGTTCGACGACACTTTCTCGGCGGACATCACCACCGACGTCAGCAACGTGATCGGCGACAGCTCCGGCAAGTTGGTCGGGCGCGGGCTCTACATCAAGAAGGCCTATCTCCAGGCGAAGCTCAGCCCGGCGCTGATCGTGCGGTTGGGCTCGGCGGACATGCCGTGGATTCCCTATGCCGAGAATCAATATGGCTACCGCCACATCGAGAACACGCTGATCGACCGGATCGGCTACGGCAACTCGGCCGATTGGGGCGTGCACGTGCTGGGCGATCTCGCCGGCGGCATCGTCAGTTATCAGCTCTCGGTGGTGGACGGGGCGGGCTATCGCAACGTCAAGGTCACGAAGTCAGTCGATATCGAGGGCCGCGTTTCGGCGCAGTATAAGGGCCTGTTCGCGGCGGTCGGCGGCTATTCGGGCAAGCGCGGCGCGGACGTGCAAGGGGCCGCCACCCATCACACCGCCACCCGCATCGATGCGATGCTCGGCTACAAGAGCAGGCTCTTCACCATCGGCGGGGAATATTTCCACGCGAAGAACTGGAACAATGTCGCGTCCGTGGAGGGGGACAAGGCCGAAGGCTGGTCGCTGTTCGGCAACGTCAATTTCGCGCCCAGATGGAGCGCCTTCGGCCGCTATGACTGGGTGAAGCCGAGCGGGGATGCGGACCCGCGCCTCAAGGATCATTATTTCAACGTCGGCATCCAGTATGAGCCGGTGAAGATCGTCGATCTGGCGCTGGTCTATAAGCGGGACGTGGCGCGCAACGGCCTGATCTCCACCTCCAACGGCACCATCGGCGGCTCCAACCCGCCCGGCCTGCTCACCGGCGGCCGCGGCGCCTACGACGAGATCGGCCTGTTCGGGCAATTGCGGTGGTAGAGAGGGGGATCTCCATTCCGTTCGTGCCGAGCGAAGTCGAGGCGCATGATCCGAGCGATCCCTCCCGTGGCATGTCCCTCGACTTCGCTCGGGACGAACGGAGGATTTGATTTTCCGGAAGGGATTTGTCCTCCCCGCCCGTCCCTGGCGGGCGGTTTCCCACCTCCGGCGGCGCGTCCATGCGACGAGCCGCCGTCTTTTTGGCGACGAAGCGTTGAGCAGCTCTCGAATCGCTCTGGCGCAGTGCAGCATAGAGGATCATAGCGCCCGCCCGGCGCGTCGTGCGCCGTAGGGGGCAGGGGCGCCGCCTGGAACGAGGCGGCGGGCGCATATGTCGATCACTCCATCGGCGCTCCCGATCGGCCTCGCCGCCGAACCCGAAGATGCGCCTATAGAGGCCAATCAGCCGCTCGGCGTGCTCGCGCTCGGGGCGATCGGGGTGGTGTTCGGCGATATCGGCACCTCGCCGCTCTACGCGCTGAACGAAAGCCTCGCCGGGCCGCATCCGCTCACGGTCGATCGGCTGCACATCTTCGGCGTGCTGAGCCTGATCTTCTGGACGATGACGCTGGTGGTGACGATCAAATATGTCATCGTCACCATGCGCGCAGACAACAAGGGGGAGGGCGGCAGCCTGGCGCTTCTCGCGCTGATCGTGCGCAACCGCGAAGGCGCGAAATGGACCGGCGGCATCGTCATCCTCGGCGTGCTGGCGACCGCGCTCTTTTACGGCGACGCGATCATCACGCCCGCCATATCGGTGCTCTCGGCCGTGGAGGGGCTGGAGACGGTCCACGCCGGCCTCAAGCCTCTGGTCATCCCGATCGCGCTCGCCATTCTGATCGCCCTGTTCGCCATCCAGTCGCGCGGCACGGCGCGGGTGGGGCGCGTGTTCGGGCCGGTCATGCTCCTCTATTTCGTGGTGCTGGGCGTGCTCGGCGTCGGCGGCATCCTGCGCGAACCCCGCATCCTCCAGGCGCTGAGCCCGATCTGGGCGGCCCGCTTCTTCCTCACCGATCCGACGCTCGCCTTCCTCGCGCTGGGATCGGTGGTGCTGGCGGTGACGGGCGCGGAGGCGCTTTACGCCGATATGGGCCATTTCGGGCGCAAGGCGGTGAGCATCGCCTGGCTCTACGCGGCCTTTCCCTGCCTGCTGCTCAACTATCTCGGCCAGTCCGCGCTGCTGCTGGACGATCCGCGCGCGATCGCCAACCCCTTCTTCCTGATGGCTCCCGATTGGGCGCGGCTGCCGCTGGTCGGGCTCGCCACGCTGGCCACCATCATCGCCAGCCAGGCGGTGATCTCGGGCGCCTATTCGGTGACGCGGCAGGCGGTCCAGCTCGGCTTCCTGCCGCGCCTGCGCATCGATCACACCAGCGAACATGCGGCCGGGCAGATTTACGTGCCGCTGGTCAACTGGCTGCTGCTCATCTTCGTCATCCTGCTGGTGCTCGGCTTCCGCAACTCCTCCAGCCTCGCCTCGGCCTACGGCATCGCCGTCACCGGAACGATGTTCATCACCAGCGTGATGCTCGGCATCCTCGCCTTCACGGTATGGCGCTGGAACCGCTGGGTGGCGGGGCCGCTGATCGGCCTGTTCCTGATCGTGGACGGAGCCTATCTCGCCTCCAACCTCACCAAGATACCGGACGGCGGCTGGTTCCCGCTGCTCGTCGGCGCGGGGGCCTTCACACTGCTCACCACCTGGGCGACGGGGCGGCGGCTGATGCGGGAGCGGCTGCGCGAAGACGCCATGCCGCTCGATCTGTTCATCGCCTCCGTCTGCCGCTCGGCGAACCGGGTGCCCGGCACCTCGATCTTCCTTTCCGCCTCGCCCGAAGGCGCGCCGCCGGCGCTGCTCCACAACCTGAAGCACAACAAGGTGCTGCACGAGCGCGTCATCCTGCTGACGGTGGCGATCAAGGGCGTGCCTGTCGTGCCCGACGAGCGCCGCGCCGACATCGCCGAACTCGGCCCCGGTTTCGTGCGCGTGGTGCTGCGCTACGGCTTCATGCAGGAGGTGGACATCCCCGCCGCACTCTCCGGCCTCGATCTGCCGGGCGGCCCCTTCCGCCCGATGGAGACAAGCTTCTTCCTCGGCCGTCAGACGCTGGTGAAGGCTTCCCGCCCGGGCATGGCGGTGTGGCGCGAAAAGCTGTTCGCCTGGATGCTCCGCAACGCCGAAAGCGCGATGGAGTTCTTCAAGCTGCCGCCCAACCGGGTGGTGGAGCTGGGCAGCCAGGTGGAGATTTGACGGCCGGTTACGGCGCGATCGTCGAAGCGCCTCGGCGCAGGGCGTCCAGGCTCCACGGCCCCGGCCCGGCGGCGGCGATATAGAGGAACAGGAAGCAGAACAGGATCGCCGCATCGCCGCCGTTGAGCGCCGGCCAGAAGCTGTGCGGGAAATGGGACGTGAAATAGCCCACCGCCATCTCGCCCGAGAGGAGGAAGGCGGCGGGCCGGGCGAGCAGGCCCAGCAGCACCAGCCCGCCGCCGACCACCTCCAGCCACGCCGCGATCACCAGCAGGGTCGGCAGCGGGTCCGGCACGCCGGGCTGCGGGGCGGGGAAATGGAGCAGCTTCATGAAGCCATGCTCCATGAACAGCAACGCGGCGGCAATGCGCAACACGCTCAACAGGCGTGGAGCCCAGATTCCGAAGCGATCCATTCCGCCCTCCAGTTCTTGTTTGTCCGTTAAGCCTTGGGCTTTAGGCGAGGAGAGGATTTTCTTATCGAGATGATGAACGGCTCTCTACTATCCGTATCTACAACTTCTAATTTTGTATCCCCGGATAGCTTGTATAAGGCCCAGCAATGTTCAGGATTTACATTGTTATTAAAGCAGACCCGATCGTCATCCATTCGCCATTGAATCAAGTTTGGTACGTTTCCACCCGTTACGAGAACATGGCCTTTTGTCCCAAAGGCATATACTGCAAATCCAACATCAAAGGATTTTCCCGAAATGGCTTTCCGGAGTTCGCCTCCTCGTAGGCGCAGATTCGGGTCGGGGCTACGGTGTTTACCACTACGGCCCTCTGCAGCAGCTTGTGATCCGAAGACGAGGAGCAGTCCGAGCGGTATAGCCAGGACAGGACGGCCAATGGACATATCTACTCCCATCGTGATGCGTGCGCTACGTTGGCCATTGGTCACCAGATAGAACTCACGCCAAACGCTGCATTGGATGCTGAAACAAGTTCAGCATGACGATTCAAGATGAACGAGTCCGACTCTCAGCTCAAGCTCGCCAAGAACAAAGCCTCACCTCCGAGTTCCGTAAAACGGCCCTCCTTCCTATGTCGGAAATGGCCTGTGATGGCGCGCGGCACCCTCTCTTTTGGGTTCGAAAAGAGGCGGCAGGAAGGGGGCGGACGCCTGTGAGGCTGTCAACTTCGCCCCTGTCAGGCAGCCAGCCTGCGGCGGGCGGCGATCGTTTCGTAATCGGCGAAGAGGTCCGCGAAGTGGGCGGGCATGGTGCGGGTTTCGGAGGCGCGGGCGCGGGCTTCCGCGCCGAGGCGGGCGACGCCGCGCGCCACGAAGCGCAGGATCGCGTCCGCCGCCGAGGCTGCGTCCGCCGAGCGGTAAAGCTCGCCGCCGCTCGCGCGGGCCTGGTCCGCCGCGCCGCCGCGATCGGGCGCGATCAGCGGCAGGCCGGCGGCGCGCGCTTCTGCGGCGGCGAGGCAGAAAGTCTCCGCCTCGCAGCCGTGGATCAGCGCGTCCCCGCTCGCCAGCAGCCGGGCGAGCGCGGCGCGATCGGTGACGGGCGCGAGCAGCAGCACATGCGGGTTGCGCCCGACATGGCGGACGACGCGCGCGCGATCGCGCCCGTCGCCCAGCAGCACGAGGCCGAGCGGCGTCTCGCAGCCCGCCGCCATGCAGGCGTCCACCACCATCGGCCAGCGCTTCTCGGGCGCGTGGCGGCCCATGCCGATCAGCAGCGTCGCGTCCGGGCCGAGATCGCAGCGTTCGAGCAGCCGCGCGCGCAGGCTCTCGTCGCGAAGCGCAGGCGAGAACTCGCCCGGCCTGACCCCGAGCGGATTGGTGACGACGCGGCGAAGCCCCCCTTCGCGCAGCCGGCCGGCGAGGCTTTCGCTGGGGCTCACCACCAAGTCGAAGGCGTGATCCAGCCGCAGCAGATGACGCCAGAACCAGTCGAACCCCCTGTCGATCCGCTCCCGGCTCGCCACCCCGCCGAACCAGCGATAGGCGTAGGCGGCGAGCGGATCGGCGTGCATCACCAGCGCGCGCGGGGCGTCCCCCCGCCAGTTCGCCACCGCCTCGGCCGTGCGCCAGGGCGAGGAGGCCTCGACGAAATCGGGCCGCAGCCGATCGAGCGCCCGGTGGATCATCTCCTGATCCGGGAAATAGCGATAGGCGCGATCGAGCGGGAAGCGTGGGGCGGGGACGTAAACCACGCGCGCGCCCGGCCCGCGCTCCTCCACGCGATGCTCGTCGCCGGGGGCCAGGATGACGATCTCGTGTCCCAGCCCCGGCCCGGCGGCGAGCTTGCGCTCGATATAGGTTTTCACGCCCCCGCCGCGTTCGGCATAGAAAGCGCAGACGTCGACGATTCTCATGCCCGCGCGCTCCTCAGCCGCCACGCCTCGGCCAGCCCCAGCGCGAGGCCGACCATGATATGCGCGACGAGGAACAGCCCGGCGATCAGCGCCGTCGCCTCCGCCACGCGCGTGTCATGCCCCGCCAGCAGCAGCGCCAGCCCGGCGAACACCAGCTCCTTGTTGGGGATGAGCGGCAGGCGCGAGACGAGCAGCCGCAGGGTGGCGAGCAGCAGCCAGACGGCCAGCGCCACCTGCGGCAGCAGCAGATGCCACATCGCCGCGGTGCAGAAGGTGATGCCGACGATCCGCGCGAGGTGCATCGCGCTCACTCCGATCAGCTCGCCGCGCTTCAGGCTGAACAGCTTGTGGCGGAACAGCATGGCGGCGAGCGAGGTGGCGATCACCACGCCCACCGAGGCGACCAGCGGCCGCGCGTGCAGCCCCATCGGCAATTGCGAAAGCACCGGCCAGCCGATCACGAGCGCGGCGATGGTGACGAGATTGCCCATCATCGCGGAGAGGATGGTCACGTCCTTGATCGCGCCGAAGGGGGAGGCGACGATCTCCGAATGCCTCCGTGCCCAGCCGTAGAAATAGACCTCGCCGATATAGCCGAGCAGGATCTCGTTGCCGACCTGCTTGCGGAACAGGGGCGCGACGCCGCTCGCCGGCAAGCGCCACAGCCGCCGGAAGATCAGCCACTCGCTGATCGGCTGGGCGGCGTAGGCGGCGGCGAAGCACAGCCAGAACAGCGGGTCTGCCGGCAGCATCGCCAGCATCCGCGCGACGTCGATCCCGCCCATGCGGACGAGCACCGCCGCGACGATCGCGATCGAGAGCGCCGGGCCGATCCACTGCCGCCAGCGCGGTGCGGCGGCGACCAGCGCCTCGAGTTCGGGCGAAGGGGTTTCCTGCTCGCCGCCGAGCAGCCCCGCAGCCTCCTCGATCGCGCCGAAGCCCGAATCACGCTGGAGCAGGCTTTCCTCGCGCAGCATCAGGCGGCCTCCGCCAGAAGATCGGCATAGCGCCCGATCGCGCGGCTACGCGCGGCGGAGGCGAGGCTCGCCTCGATGCTGTCGAGCAGCGCGGGCACGCCGGTATCGCCGGGGTGGACGCCGATGCGCAGGGTTTCGAGCGGGCGGAGGCCCACGCGGGCGAACGCGGCGAAGGCGAGCGAACTCGCGATCCGCGTCCGGCTGCGGCTTGCCCAGGTGACGACCGGCCCGCGCGCCAGCACCCGGTCGTCACCGGGCCGCCACACGCGCATATGATCCTCGGCCAGCGCGAAGCCGGCGTCCGCCAGCGCCGCGCGCGCGCCTTCGCTGTAAAGCCAGGCGGGGGCGATGAAGCCCGTGGTCGGGCGACCGATCACATCCTCGATCAGCGCCTTGCCCGCGCGCATCCGGCCGAGCGCCTCGGCGCGGCCGAGCCCCAGGAACTCGCCTTCGCCCGCCGTCATGTGGCGCGCCTTGAAACGGGCGACGCCGCCGGCGCGGGCGCTGTCGTCGCGATGGCTCCAGCCGTGGACGAACATCTCCACCCCGCGCTCGGCCCAGCGGCGCAGCTTCGCCTGGAAGGCGGGCGCGCGCAGCAGCGGGGCCTCGCCCCAATGATCGGGCACAACCAGCATGGCGAAACGATCGCCGCAATGGCGCGCCACCCGCTCGACGAGCCGATCGACCTCGTTCTCGAAGCGGGGGCCGACATCGTGGATGGAAGCGAGCAGCCGACGGGCGGGTGCTCGGATCGAATCGGAGCCTGTGCGGGTCGGGTCGGCGGGAAATCGGGAATCAGGCAATCTAGGCTTGTCCAGGCGCCCAGACGGGCTCGATCGTTAGGCCCGCCGTTCATCGCAAGGCCGGGGCGGGCTTATCACCGGCGGACCGGCCCGCCTAATGACGCTCTTGTAATACTTGCCAAGCAGGGGCCGCCTGTGGTTTGGGCCGCGCGGGGGAAGGCTATGCCCGAGGATATGCGCATCTTGACCCCTCGTCTCCTGCCGCTGCTGCTCGCCGCCGCCACGCTCGCGGGCTGCGATCTCGCGCCGCATTACCGCCGACCCGCCCCGGCGACGCCCGCCAGCTTTCCGCAAGGGCCGGCCTATCCGGCGCTGAGCGCCTCGGCCGGCGATCCGACGACGATCGGCTGGCGCGATTTCTTCACCGATCCCCGCCTCCAGAAGACGATCGCGCTCGGCCTCGCCAACAACCGGGATTTGCAGGTGGCGGCCGCCAACGTGCTGGCCGCGCGCGCGCAATATCGCGTGCAGCGCGCCGACCTGCTGCCCTCGATCGGCGCGACCGCCGACGCCTCGATCAGCCATGCGGGAAGAAATGCCGGGGCGGGCGGCGTGGGGACGACCGGCGGAGGCACGGTCCACCGCTACAGCGTGGACGTCGGCTTCTCGGGGTTCGAGCTCGATCTGTTCGGCCGGGTGCGCAACCTCTCGAAAGCCGCGCTCGAACGCTATTTCTCCACCCGTTCGGCGCAGGACAGCGCGCGCATCAGCCTGATCGCCGAGATCGCGACCGCCTGGCTGACGCTCGCCGCCGATCAGGATCAGCTCCGCCTCTCGCAAGCCACGCTCAAGAGCTATGCGCAGTCGCTCGGCCTAACCCGCGCCCAGTTCGCCCACGGCATCGTCTCCGAGCTCGACGTGCAGCAGGCCGAAACCAACGTGCAGACCGCCCGCTACGACGTCGCCCAGCTCACCACGCAGATCGCGCAGGATCAGAACGCGCTCGATCTGCTCGCCGGGACCACCGTTCCCGCCGATCTGCTGCCCGACGGCTTGGGCGCGGGCGACTATACGATGGCGAACCTGCCGGCGGGCCTCGGTTCGGCGGTGCTGCTCAAGCGGCCGGACGTGCTTTCCGCCGAGCATGAACTGAAGGCCGACAACGCCGATATCGGCGCGGCGCGCGCCGCTTTCTTCCCGCAAATCTCGTTGACGGCCGCCGCCGGCACCGCATCCACCGCGCTGGGCGGGCTGTTCAGCGCGGGCGGCTTCACCTGGAGCGGATCGGGATCGGGCCTGCTCTCGATCTTCGATTTCGGCCGCAACCGCGCCAATCTCCATTATGCCGAGGCCGAGCGGAAGGCGGCGGTGGCCAATTATCAGAAGGCGGTGCAGACCGCTTTCCGCGAAGTCTCCGACGCGCTGGCGACGCGCGGCACGATCGGAACCCAGCTCGACGCCGCCGCCGCCCGCGCCGCCGCGGCGCGCAAGGCGGCGACGCTCTCCGAAGCGCGCTACCGTAACGGCATCGATCCCTTCCTCACCACCCTGATCGCCCAGCGCTCGCTCTACGGCGCGCAGCAGCAGCTCACCTCCACCCGCCTCTCGCGCGAGGCCAATCTGGTCGAGCTCTACCGCGCGCTGGGCGGCGGCTTGCAGGACGGGGCCGCCGCGCCCGCCTCCTGATTGCGGGGCTGGCGGAGAGCGGCCTCACCGCCTAGATGCCGCCTTCACATCCAAAGGAGACAGGTCATGGCCGATGCCGATGCCGAGAACATGCTGATCCTCACCCTCGATACCGGGGACGACCAGGGCGGCGATGTCGTCATCCGCCTTCGGCCCGATCTCGCGCCCGGCCATGTCGAGCGCATCAAGGAGCTGGCGCGCGAGGGCTTCTACGACGGCGTGGTGTTCCACCGCGTCATCCCCGGCTTCATGGCGCAAGGCGGCGATCCCACCGGCACCGGCATGTCCGGCTCCAAGAAGCCCAATCTCAAGGCCGAGTTCAGCCGCGAGCCGCATGTGCGGGGCGTCTGCTCGATGGCGCGGACGTCGGACCCCAATTCGGCCAACAGCCAGTTCTTCATCTGCTTCGACGATGCGACCTTCCTCGACGGTCAGTACACCGTCTGGGGCGAGGTGGCGGACGGCATGGAGCATGTCGACGCGCTCCCCAAGGGCGAGCCGCCGCGCAATCCCGGCAAGATCGTCAAGGCGCGGGTGGCGGCGGACGCATAGAGAACATTGTGCGTCAAATCTGATCCGTTCGCCCTGAGAAGGGGCTGAGCCTGTGAAGCCTGTCCTGAGCGACGCCGCAGGCGGCGTCGAAGGGCCCCATCTCGGAGGGCGCCTCGCAGCAGACCCTTCGAGACGCCATTTCGACAAGCTCAATGGCTCCTCAGGGCGAACGGTAACGGTTCCGATTAAGCGCACGCCGCTCCAATCAAACCCGATCGACCCGTTCATCCCGAGCTTAGCCGAGGCCGAAGCTGCCCCTCGACTTCGCTCGGGGCGAACGGTTTGATGCCCTTCTGTCGCTGAGGGTCAGCTCCCCTCCACCAGCCAATCGTGGAACAGGCGGACGGGGCGGCGGGAGAGGGCGGCCTTGCGGCAGACGAACCAGTAGCTCGTCAGGCTTTCCGCCTCCTGATCGAACAGCTTGATCAGGCGCGGATCGTGTGCGCCCTCGAGGTGGAAATCGAGCATGAAGGCGACGCCCAGCCCCTCGGCCGCCGATTCGAGCATGAGCTGACCCGAATCGAAATGGTCGATCGCGGCGGGCTCCAGATTGGGCAGGCCCGCCGCCGCGCGCCACAGCGTGAAGTTCTCCGGCAGATCGCGGTGGAGCAGGATGGTCGCGCGGGCGAGGTCCCCAGGCTTGCGTATCGCCTTCGGTCCTTCGGCGAGGGCGCGGCCGGCGATCGCGACGATCCGGTTCTTGCCGAGACGACGCCCGTAGAGCGGCGGATCGATCTCGCGCGCCAGCACGATCGCCGCATCCAGCCCGTCCCCCAGCCGCGCGAGCGCGTGCGCGCCGGTGTCGATATCCAGATGAAGCTGGGGATGCCGCGCACGCAGATCGGGCAGGCGATGGATGAGCTGGCGCGATGCGTAGAGCGGCAACACGCCCAATCGCATCCGCAATATGTCCGTGTCGCCGGTCGCCTGCTCCATCGCCTCGGCGAGCGAGTCGAGCGCGGGTGCGATGCGGGCCAGCAACCGCTCGCCGTCGCCGTTCAGCGTCATCGCCTGATGCCGGCGGGCGAAGAGCGGCCGGCCGACGAAGCGCTCCATCGCCTGCACCCGACGGCTGAGCGCGGGGGAGGAGAGCGCCAACTCCTCCGCGGCGGCCTTGACCGATCCCAGGCGCGCGACCTGAACGAACGCCTCGATGGCGGTAAGCGGCGGCAAACGTCTCATCGAAACCTGACCCGACAGCCTTTCCCGACCCTGTTTGTTGTGCAGTCGCACATATGCGCCTCCCCCACAGGATTGCCAACTCCCGCGGAGTAGTGGGATCAATCCGGCGGCAATGGTTGCTGTTTTTGCAATCGCGCCACTTTTCTTCGCACTTGCACAATATGTCGGACAGGTCCAGAGAAGCCGGGCCTTTCAGGCATCCTCTCCTAAAACTCAAGGCCGGCCTTTCGGGGTCGGCCTTTTTTTCTCCAGTCTGCGCCTTACCTGCGTCTCACGCGTTGCCCACGCGAGCGAAACAGCCAGGAGCGGGACAGGAATGGCCGACGCGAGCACCCCGATCGCACCCAATACGCGCAAGCTGCAGGTCGCCAATGCGCGGCCGGACGATAGCGGCCAGGGTCTCGCCCGGCTGCCGCGCGCGACGATACAGGCGCTCGGCATCGCCGAGGGAGACGTGGTGGAGATCGTCGGCAAGCGCTCCACGCCCGCGCGCGCGGTGCTGCCCTATGCCGAGGACGAGGGGCTGGATATCCTGCGGCTGGACGGTCTCCAGCGCGCCAACGCCGGGGTCGGCTCGGGCGAGTTCGTCGAGGTGCGCAAGGCGGAGAGCAAGCCCGCCCAGCGCGTCGTCTTCGCGCCCGCCCAGCAGAATCTCCGCCTCCAGGGATCGGCTAACGCGCTCAAGCGCAGCTTCCAGATGAAGCCGCTGACCGCCGGCGATATCGTCGCCACCACCGGCCAGCAGCGCGTCACGCAGGAGGATCTGCCGCCCCAGCTCCGCCAGATGCTCAACCGTCCGGCCTACTCTTTACAGGAGATCAGGCTGGCGGTCGTCTCCACCGTGCCCAAGGGCGTCGTCCATATCGACCAGAGCACCGAGGTGGAGCTCCGCCCCGAATATACCGAGCCGCGCGAGGCGCGCCGCGCCGACGTGACCTATGACGATCTCGGCGGCCTCGGTGATACGATCGACCAGATCCGCGAGATGGTCGAGCTGCCGCTGCGCTACCCGGAGTTGTTCGAGCGGCTGGGCGTCGATCCGCCCAAGGGCGTGCTGCTCCACGGCCCGCCCGGCACCGGCAAGACCCGGCTCGCCCGCGCCGTCGCCAACGAAAGCGACGCCGAGTTCTTCCACATCGCCGGCCCCGAGATCATGGGCTCCGCCTATGGCGAGAGCGAAAAGCGCCTGCGCGAGGTGTTCGAGGAGGCCGCCAAGGCCGCGCCCTCCATCGTCTTCATCGACGAGATCGATTCGATCGCGCCCAAGCGCGGGCAGGTGACGGGCGAGGCGGAGAAGCGCCTCGTCGCCCAGCTCCTGACTTTGATGGACGGGCTGGAGAAGCGCACCAACCTCGTCGTCATCGCCGCCACCAACCGGCCAGAGGCGATCGACGAGGCGCTGCGCCGCCCCGGCCGCTTCGATCGCGAGATCGTCATCGGCGTGCCCGACGAGCGCGGACGGCGCGAGATTCTCGGCATCCACACGCGCGGCATGCCCTTGGGCGCGCATGTCGATCTCAAGGAGCTGGCGCGCACCACCTACGGCTTCGTCGGCGCGGATTTGGCCGCACTGGCGCGGGAAGCCGCGATCGAGGCGGTGCGGCGGATCATGCCGAAGCTCAACCTTTCCGAACGCACCATCCCGCCCGAGGTGCTGGAGGAGCTGGAGGTCACGCGCGAGGATTTCCTGGAGGCGCTGAAGCGCGTCCAGCCTTCCGCCATGCGCGAGGTGATGGTGCAGGCCCCCAATGTCGGCTGGGAGGATGTCGGCGGGCTGGACGAAGCGCGCGAGAAGCTGCGCGAAGGGGTCGAGCTGCCCCTGAAGAGCCCGGACAGCTTCCGGCGCCTCGGCATCCGCCCGGCCAAGGGTTTCCTGCTCTATGGCCCGCCCGGCACCGGCAAGACGCTGCTGGCGAAGGCGGTCGCGCGCGAGGCGGAGGCGAACTTCATCGCCACCAAATCCTCCGATCTGCTCTCCAAATGGTATGGCGAGAGCGAGCAGCAGATCGCCCGCCTCTTCGCCCGCGCGCGGCAGGTGGCCCCCACCGTGATCTTCATCGACGAGCTCGACAGCCTCGTCCCCGCGCGCGGAGGGGGGCTGGGCGAACCGCAGGTGACGGAGCGGGTGGTCAACACCATCCTCTCCGAGATGGACGGGCTGGAGGAGTTGCAATCGGTGGTGGTGATCGGGGCGACCAACCGGCCCAATCTGGTCGATCCCGCGCTGCTCCGCCCCGGCCGGTTCGACGAGTTGATCTATGTCTCGGTGCCGGACGAGGCCGGGCGGCGGCGCATCCTCGGCATCCACACAGGGCGGATGCCGCTGGCCGAGGATGTCGATCTCGATCGGCTGGCGGCGCGCACCGAGCGCTTCACCGGCGCGGATCTGGAGGATCTGACCCG
>DASSTK010000461.1:0-3183 GCA_035707945.1 Sphingomonas sp. | reverse complement strand
GCTTCTTCCTCGATCGCCTAGCCACCCACATCCTCGCCTTCGAAGGCGACGGCCATGTCGAATGGTTCGAAGGCAATTTCGAAAGCTACGAGGAGGACAAGCGCCGCCGCCTGGGCGACGAAGCCGATCGGCCGGGCAAGGGGGCCTACAAGAAGCTCACCCGCTGAGGCGGGGAGGGGGCGCCCGGGCGGTCAGGTCAGTCGCTCAGCACGAACGGCACCTGGTGACCGAACCAGCTTCGCCTCAGTAAAAATCGGTCGGATCGGGCGTGGGGGCGTTGCAGGCGACCTGGCGGCCGTGGTTGCAGTCCCACACCTGGGCGCGCCAGGCGCGCATCGCGTCGGCATAGGCCTGGCGTTCCTTCCGGTAACGGGCGTTCTGCCGGTTGATGCGATGCCCGTGCTTGCGCAGCGAGGCGTCATAGGCGGCGAGATCGGTCTGATATTGCGCCTGGCTCGCGGCGTTCTGATCCTTGGTCGCCTCGATATTGCCGTTCACGTCCGCGTTGAGCGCGCGCGTGTAGGGATTGTGGCCGGGGGCGATCTGGCCGGGCGGCACCGTCATCGAGTGCGCGGCGGTCGGATCGCGGAGTTGCTGCGCGGACGCGGCCGGCGCCATCAGCGAGGCGGCGGCGGCGATCGCCGCTCCTCCGGCCAGCAGGGCGAAGGGCACGCGGGTCATATCTCATCTCCCAACTGCGACAGGCCGTTTCCGGCCGGCGATCAGTGCGAAACGAAGTCTGGCCCGCCGCCGTTCCCTCCGCCGGTCCGATGCGCGCACAACAAAAGGGCCGGGGGATCGCTCCCCCGGCCCTTCGCTTGGGTTCGTCTTACCGGAAGGGAGGCTCAGGCCCCCACCTCGGCGGTGTCGATCTTGATGCCGGGGCCCATGGTCGAGCTCACCGCCACCTTCTTGACGTACTTGCCCTTCGCGCCCGAGGGCTTGGCCTTGACCAGCGCATCGAGCAACGCGTCGAAATTGGCGCGCAGATCGGCTTCCGGGAAGCTCGCCTTGCCGATGCCGGAATGGATGATGCCGGCCTTTTCGACGCGATACTCCACCTGGCCGCCCTTGGCCGCCTTCACGGCCTCCGCGACGTTCATCGTCACCGTGCCGAGCTTGGGGTTGGGCATCAGCCCCTTGGGGCCGAGCACCTTGCCGAGCCGGCCCACCAGGCCCATCATGTCGGGGGTGGCGATGCAGCGGTCGAACTCGATCGTGCCGCCCTGGACGGTTTCGAGCAGATCCTCCGCGCCCACCACGTCCGCGCCGGCCGCCTTGGCCTCCTCCGCCTTGGCCCCGCGCGCGAACACGCCGACGCGCACCGTCTTGCCGGTGCCCTTCGGCAGCGTGACGACGCCGCGGACCATCTGGTCGGCATGGCGCGGATCGACGCCCAGGTTCACCGCCACCTCGATCGTCTCGTCGAACTTGGCGGTGGCGTTGGTCTTGGCGAGCCTGATCGCCTCATCGACGCCGTGGAGCTTCTCGGAATCGACGGTCCACGCCTTCTGCTTCTTGGTCAGCCTGGCCATCGGATCAGCCCTCCACCACTTCGAGGCCCATCGCGCGGGCGGAGCCTTCGATCGTCTTCGTCGCCGCCTCGATCGAGGCCGCGTTCAGATCCTTCATCTTCATCTGCGCGATCTCGGCGAGCGCCGAGCGCTTGATCTTGCCGGCCGAGACCTTGCCCGGCTCCTTGGAGCCCGACTTCAGGTTCGCAGCCTTCTTGATGAGGAAGGTGGCGGGCGGCGTCTTGGTGATGAAGGAGAAGCTGCGGTCCGCATAGACGGTGATCACCGTCGGGATCGGCATGCCCTTCTCCATGTCGCCCGTCGAGGCGTTGAACGCCTTGCAGAACTCCATGATGTTGACGCCGCGCTGGCCGAGCGCCGGGCCGATCGGCGGCGAGGGATTGGCGGCGCCCGCAGGCACCTGCAGCTTGATATAGCCGGTAATCTTCTTTGCCATGTCACTCTCTCATTTGGGACCCGGAGCGCTGGAGCGCCCCGCCCGTCCTTCAAGTCGAGCGGTGATAGCGGACGCCGAAGCGCCCTCCCGCAAGTTTCCAGAGCTGTCGCTTGGAAGCCCGCGCGCATAGCGCATCGCCGCGCGGGCGGCAACCTCCCTCAACCTCGCGTGCGAACCGCTTCTCGAAAGACCGCTCCGGGGCGTAATTGTGGCGTGCGGCCGGGGTTCGCCCGATGCTCGCCGCAATTGGTTCATGCGGCCGACAGAAACCGTTGCGGCCCCGCCACAGCATCCGACAAGGCGAGCGTTTTTCGCGGAAAAGCGTGGAACCATGCCCGGATTTGGGGGCTGTAAGCGGACGGCTTCGAACCCGGAGCCGATCGTACCAGTTGCTTGGAGTTTCCTTTATGAAAACCCTCCTGCTCGCCACCGGCGCCCTTCTGGCCGCGTCCGCCGCCCCGGCTCTCGCCCAGGACGCCGCCCCCGCCGCGCCCTCCGAAGGCGCGACCTTCACCGGCCCGCGCGCGGAAATCTTCGGCGGCTGGGATCGCGTCGGCACGCGCACCCGCGTCGGCGACATCACCACCAAGGGCCATGACAGCGCCTGGACCGCCGGCGGCCTGCTCGGCTACGACGTGCCGATCGGCAATCGCTTCACCGTGGGCGCGTTCGGCAGCTACGCCATCTCCACCGCCAAGCAGTGCTACGGCACGGCGACCGGCAGCGGCTGTCTCAAGGCCGGCCGCGAGATCGAGGGCGGCGCGCGCGTCGGCGCGAGGCTCGGCGGCAAGGCGCTCGTGTACCTGAAGGGCGCCTATGTGAACGGCCAACTCCGCAACACCTACGGCGACGGCACGACCTACATCCGCGATCACGTCAACCGCGACGGCTGGCGCGCGGGCGCGGGCGTGGAATATGCGCTGACCAACCACGCCTATGTGAAGGCGGAATATGACTATACCCGCTTCAACCGCTTCAACGCGGACGATCTGGGCATGGCCAACACCAGCCTGCGCTTCGACCGCAATCAGGTTCTGGCCGGCTTCGGCGTGCATTTCTGAGGCACGGAGCGCAAATAGATCCGTTCGTGCTGAGGAGCCACTGAGCTTGTCGAAGTGGCGTCTCGAAGCCCCCTTCAGACGGGCCCCGGATCAAGTCCGGGGTCAGCCCCTCCTCAGGGCGAACGGGTAAATGATGGTTTGGTGCTCGACA
>DASSTK010000460.1:0-3190 GCA_035707945.1 Sphingomonas sp. | reverse complement strand
AGTTCGTGCCCGCGAGCGTCACGCCCACCCCTTTCTCGACCGGGCCGCCGCAGCCATGCTCGGTCCCGCCGTCGGCGATCACCATCACCGTGTCGGGATAGGCGCGGTCGCTCATGCCGTCGCTGCAGGAGGCGTGGGTGATGTCCACCGTCAGGCGGCGGGTCGCATAGCGATGGCCGTTGAAGGAGGGGCGCGATTCGGGCGTGGGCACGGCGATGCGGGTCCGGCCGTAATCGCCGGTGTAGCGCATCATGCCGCCGCCGATCTCCAGCGACCAGCCGGGCTCCGTGCCGACCGCGCGGTAGCTCGCGTCGGCGGCCGGAGCGGAGGGCGGTTCGGGCGATGGCCGGTCCGTCACGCAGCCGCTAACGGCGAGCGCGAGCGGGATCGCAAGAGCGAGGCGCATGACATTCTCCCTTCCTGATCCTGCTGCAACCATCGCGCTGACCCAAGGTTGCGGATGCGGCATCAGGCAAACGGCGCCTGTCCGCCTCCGCGGCCTGGAGCGTCCCACATTCCATAAGACCCGTTCGCCCCGAGCGAAGGCGAGGGGTTCAGCCGGGCCGCCAAGGTTTTGGCTGCGCTCGATGCCATGTCCCGAACACCTCGACAGGCTCGGAGGAGGCTTCGTTCGGCCGGAACGGATGAAACAATTTACGCCCGACGCGCCACTCCGCCGGGAGCCCGCCGACTCCGTTTCAGGGAAGCGACGGGCGTTGCCGCCCCCTCTCTCTCGGAGTCGGTCCGGGCGCGGCGGGGATATCGCGGCATGACGATCCGCGCCGGAAGCCGATCCGTGAAGGGCGATTCCCCAGCCTTGACGAATCTGCGAACGCCTCGCATTAGCGGCGCAGAGCATGCAAGGGGGAAGCAGCCGTGTCCATCGCCACGAGGTCCGGATCCGCGACGCCGGCTTTCATCGCGCTGGCCTGCGTCGGCGCGTTCGCGGCCGGGCCGGGGGCCGCCGCGACTCCGTCGGGAAGCGGGGAGGGGAGCGCGGCGGGCGCGGTCGGCGATCCGATCACCGTCACCGGGCAATATCAGGAGCCCGCGCTCGCATCCCCCAAGGCGACCGCCCCGCTGCTCGATACGCCGCAGACCGTCACCGTCATCGGCAACCAGACGCTGGAGAAGCAGAATCTGCTGACCCTGCGCGATGCGCTCCAGACATTGCCCGGCATCACCTTCGGCGCGGGCGAGGGCGGGGGCGGCTATGGCGACAGCATCAACCTGCGCGGCTATTCGGCCAATACCGACATCACCATCGACGGGGTGCGGGACAGCGCCCAATACAGCCGCACCGAAACCTTCGATGTCGAGCAGATCGAGGTCTATAACGGGGCCAATTCGGCCTTCAACGGATCGGGCTCGATCGGCGGCACGATCAACATCGTCCAGAAGCTGCCCAAGACGCGCGAACTGACCGTCATCGGCCTGGGCGCGGGGAGCGACGGCTATGCTCGGGCGACCATCGATTCCAACCTGCGCGTGGCGGAGAATATCGCCTTCCGGCTCAATGCCGTGGCGCATCGCAACGACGTGCCGGGCCGCGACGTGGAGCGTTATCGCCGCTGGGGCGTCGCCCCGGCGCTGACCATCGGCATCGACGGCCCGACCCGCCTGACCCTCGCCTATGTCCACCAGCATGACGTCAATGTGCCGCAATATGGCGCGCCCTATTTCCCGGCGGCGGGCGGCCTGCCCGAAGGCGTGCGCTACGGCGGCTATTACGGCTATCGCAACATCGACGAGCAGCGCTCCACGCTGGATCAGGCGACGATGATCTTCGAGCATGATTTCGGCGCGCATCTCTCGATCCGCAATCTCACGCGCTATGAGAATATCGCCCAGCGCACCATCGTCGATCCGCCGCAGGGAACCTATGCGCTGGGCGGGCTGTGCCTATCGAGCGCGGGCGTGGGGCAGGCGGCGGCGGACGGCTCCTGCACCGCCAACATCGCCGCCAAGGGCCGGCCGGCGATCGACGTGACCGTGCCGGAGGGCTATTATCTGCCCACCGGCCCGCGCGGGAACCGGCGCGACACCCGCAACCAGCTCGGCTACGACCAGCTCGATCTTCGCGCCCATTTCACCACCGGCATCCTGGAGCATAGCGCCGTGCTGGGCGCATCGGCGACATGGGAGAAATATCATCTGCTCACCGGCCGCGTGCTGCGCGCCGCCGACGGAAGCGATCCTTACGGGCTGACCGGCCTGCCCCTGATCGCCATCGCGCATCCCGGCCGGATCACGCCCGGCCCGGCGGGCCCGCTCTACGGGAACAACGTCTATGCCGGGCCGGTGAGCCTCGTCCCCTCCGCCGCGCAGGAGGGCGAGCGGACCGATTACGCCGCCTATCTGTTCGATACGACGAAGATCGGCCGCCTGTTCGAGATCGATTTCGGCGCGCGATGGGAGCGGAGCCGCGGCCACCTCCGCGCCGATACGATCGACATCACGCCGGGGCCGACATTGGGCGCGGTGACGCGCGGCGCTCTCCAGCGGCAGGACGATGCGCTGTTCTCGTGGCGCGCGGGCCTCGTCTTCAAGCCGACACCCTGGGCCAGCCTTTATGTCAGCTACGCCAACTCGCGCACGCCCTCGATCGCCGGCGTCAACAGTGACTGCACCGACAGGAACGGGGTCAGCACCTGCGCCTTCGCGCCCGAACATGCCGCCAATTACGAGATCGGGGCCAAGGCCCGGCTCGGGCGGCTGCTGCTCACCGCCGCGCTGTTCCGCAACGAGCGGAGCAATTTCAGCGTGCCCTCCAACGATCCCGCCAACGGCGCGCCGCTGGAGATCCAGGACGGCCGCGCCCGCGTCGACGGCCTGGCGCTGGGGGCGAGCGGCAATATCACCCGCGCGTGGAGCATCTTCGCCAACTATACCTATCTCAAGAGCAAGGTGCTCCAGGGTGCGCCCGATCGCTGCGTCGCCGATCCGGTCGGTCCCGGCTGCGCGGCTCTGATCGCGGCGGCGCCCGAGGCGGGCGGGCCGCTCCAGCAGACGCCCACCCATTCGGGAAGCCTGTTCACCACCTATACCCTGCCGTTCGGGCTCCAGCTCGGCTACGGCGTCACCTATCAGGGCCGCTTCGCGATCGTCACCGATCCCGCCCACAAGATCGGCGGCCATTATCCGATGTCGCACGCTTACTGGCTGCACCGCCTGTTCGCCTCGATGCCGA
>DASSTK010000459.1:0-6224 GCA_035707945.1 Sphingomonas sp. | reverse complement strand
TTGCGGGTTCGACCAGCACCAGGGCATTGCCGAGCAGATCGGCGCGCGTGCCGGGGCGGACATGGCCGCGCCTCTGCACATCATTCATCCACGCCTCGTCCGCCGAGATGAAGATATCCGCCGGCGCGCCCGCGTCGATCTGGCGGGCGAGCGCGGAGGAGCCGGCGAAGGAGATGACCGGCCGCTCATGTCCGTGCGTGGCCCAGGCGTCGGCGGCGGCGCTGAGCGACTCCTGTAGGCTGGCGGCGGCCAGCACCAACGGCGGCCTGGCCGGGGCGGCCGAGGGGATCAGGACGAGCAGAGCGATGATCGCGGCGATGAGGCGCACTCTTGGAACTCCGATCCGGCTTGCGCTATGCATGACGGGATACGACGAGGGACGCAATCCTCCCCGGAACGGGGAGGATTGGATCAGGCCAGCATCGCCTCGATCGCCGTCGCCTCCTCGCGCGCGGCCGCTTCGATCGCCGCCTCGAGCCTGCGGTAGCGCGCCAGCGCCGCCCGCCCCGCCTCGGTCAGCCGCGCGCCGCCGCCGTGGGAGCCGCCCGCCGCCGTCTCGACCAAGGGCGAGGCGAAGGCGCGGTTCATCACATCGACCAGCATCCAGCCTCGCCTGTAGCTCATGCCGAGCGCGCGGGCGGCGGCCGAAATCGAGCCGTGCGCGGCGATGGCGTCGAGCAACGCCGCCTTCCCCGGCCCCATCGCGATCGCCTCGCCGGCCATGATCCGCGCACGCAGCTTGAGCATAGGAGGAATGGTAGCGCGCCGTCGGACAGAAGACGAGAGTTCGACCTCATCCGTCATCCCCGCTTTCGCGGGGGATGACGGGAGGGGCTCTATTGTTCCTGCGCCGCCTTCACCGCCGCGGCGCGGGCGGCTTCGGCGCCGTTGGTCAGGTCCGCCGTGCTCCAGCCGCCGCCCAAGGCCTGGATCAACGCCACCGCCGCCGTCTGGCGGTCCAGCGCCGCCTGGATCAGCGCGCGGCGGGCGGAAAGCGCGGTCGCCTGCGCCGACACCACATCCGTATAGACGACCAGACCGGCCTTGTACTGGTTGCGGATCGCCGTCTCGCTCTTGTCGGCGGCGATCGAGGCGGTGCGCAGCAACTCCTCCTGCCGCGCCAGCACCTGGGCTGCGACGAGCTGATCCTGCACATCCTGGAAGGCGGTGAGCGTCACCTGGCGATAATTGGCTACCGCCGCGTCATAGGCGGCGCGGCTCTGCGCCACGCGGGCGCTGCGCGCGCCGAAATCGAGCAGGGTCTCGGCGATCGAGGCCCCCACCGACCACAAGGTCGAGGCGGCGCTGAACAGGCCGGACAGGCTGTTGTTGTTGAAGCCGCCGCTGCCGTTCAATGAGACGGTGGGGAAGAAGGCGGCGCGCGCCACCCCGATCTCGGCATTGGCGGCGGCGACCGCGCGCTCGGCCGAGGCGATGTCCGGCCGCCGCTCGACCAATGTGGATGGCAGCGCCACCGGCGTATCCGGCGCCACCGGATTCCAGGCGGCAGGCGCGGGCGCGATGGTGAAGGCGGGTGCGGGCTCGCCGATCAGCACCGCGATCGCATCCTCATATTGGGAACGGGTGCGCTGATCGCCCTCCAGATCGGATTGAGCGGAGGCGAGCTGTGATTGCGCCTGATAGACATCCGTGCGCGGCGCGATCCCGGCGTCGTAGCGGTTGGTGGCGATCGCCAGCGAACGCTTGTAGCCCTCCACCGTCGCGGTCAGGCTGGCGATCTCGGCGTCGGTGGCGCGCAGCGAGAGATAATCGAGCGCCAGTTCGCCCTGGATGGCGAGCCGGGCGCTGGCGAGATCGGCGAGGCGCGCCTCCTCGGTCAGCTTCGCATTTCGCACCGTGTTGGTGATGCGGCCGAAGAAATCAGGCTCCCAGCTCCCGCCGATCGAGACGCTGTAATTGGTCGAGCTCCGCCCGCCGCCCGAAGTCACGCCGCCCGTCACGATCGTCCGCGAACCGCCCGTTTCGCTGTGCGACACCGATCCGTTGGCGCTGATCGTCGGGAACAGGCTGGCGCGCGCCTCGCGGGTGGCGGCGCGGGCCTGGCGATAGTTGGCGGCGGCCAAAGCGAGCTGCTGGTTGTGCGCATTGGCGCGCTCGATCAGGCTCGTCAGCATCGGATCGCCGAAGCCGGTCCACCAGTCCCCGCGCGGCGCGCCGTCCGAAGGCGTGGCGACCTGCCAGCCCGGCGCGGTTTTCCATGTAACGGGAAGCGCGCCCGCGCCGACGCTCGGGCGGTGATAGGCGGGCGCGAGCGAGCAGCCGGCGAGCGCGGCCGTGGCGGAAAGCAGGGCGAGCGTGCGGGATCGGATCATGCGGGAAGCTCTCTGAGCGGAGGACGCCGCCGCGCCCGGCGCTCGCGGCGGCGCTCGGCGAGGCGATCGAGGCTGACATAGACGACCGGCGTGGTGATGAGGGTGAGGAGCTGGCTCGCGATCAATCCACCGATGATGGCGATGCCGAGCGGTTGCCGGAGCTCGTAACCCTGCCCGAAGCCGATCGCCAGCGGCAAGGCGCCGAGCGCGGCGCACAGCGTGGTCATCAGGATCGGGCGGAAGCGCAGCAGGCTCGCCTCCCGCGCCGCCTCCTCGGCCGTCATGCCCCGGTCGCGCTGGGCATGGAGCGCGAAATCAATGATGAGGATCGCGTTCTTCTTGACGATGCCGATCAGCAGGAAAACGCCGATCAGCGCGATGATCGAGAAATCCATGCCGAGCAGCATCAGCGCCAGCACCGCGCCCACCCCCGCCGCCGGCAGGGTGGAGAGCACGGTCAACGGATGGAGCAGACTTTCGTAGAGCATGCCGAGCACGAGATAGATCGTCACCAGCGCGGCGAGGATCAGGAAAGGCTGTTGACCGAGTTGCTTCTGATAGGTCTGCGCCTCGCCCGCGAAGCTGCCGCGCACATTGATCGGCATGGCGATCTGCGCCTCCGTCTCATCGATCGCCTTCTGCGCGTCGGACAGCGCGTAGCCCGGCGCGAGATCGAAGGAGATGGTGGTGGCGAGCTCGGTGCCCTGATGATTGACGCTCGAATCGGTCGGCGCCTCGCCGAAGCTGGCGATGGCGGGGAGCGGCACCATCTGGCGTTTGCTGGTGCTGAGCGCAGCCCCGGTCGAAGGATCGCGCAGCGCCGGGTTGGTCGGCACCGCCGAGGCCGCGCCCTGCCCGGGCTGGACGGCCTGGCTCGGATCGCTGACCGCGCTGGTCGCGCCCGAGGAGAGGCTGTTGCCCGCCGTCCCCGCCGTGCTGTTCTCGATCGCGGGCTGATCCTGCGCGGCGTTGGCGGGCACGCGCACGTCGGGCAAGTCCTGCGGGCCGTTGCTCGCCTTCTCGTCCCAGCCGAGGATCACGCTATACTGGTTGATATCCTCGTAGATGTTGGCGACCGAGCGCTGGCCGAAGGCGTCGTAGAGCGCATTGTCGACATCGCGCGAGGAGATGCCGAGCCGGGCCGCTGTGTCATGGTCGATGGTGACGAAGCTCTCCACCCCGTTCTGCTCGAGATCGGTATCGATATTCTCGAGCTCGGGGCGCTTGCCGAGCGCATCGGCCAGCTTCTGCGCCCATTCGCGCAGGCTCGCCGTGTTGTCCGACACCAGCGTATATTGGTAGGTGGAATTGGAGCTGCGCGCGCCGATGTGGAGGTCCTGGGAGGGCCTCAGAAAGATACGGATGCCGGCCACCGGCAGCAGCTTGCGTTCCAGCCGGGCGATGATCTTCTGCCCGCCTTCGCGCTGCTGCACCCTGGGCTTCAGGGACACCATCATGAACGCGCTGCCCGCGCGGCTGCCGCCGGTGAAGCCCACCACCGATTCCACCGCCGGATCGGCGTGGATGATGTCCACCACCCGCGTCAGCTTCTTCTGCATGGATTGGAAGGAGACGCTCTGGTCCGCCCGCACGCCCGCGAACAGCAGCGGCGAATCCTCGCTCGGGAAGAAGCCCTTGGGCACGACGATGTAGAGATAGACGGTGAGCGCGATGATCGCAGCGAGGAGAAGCAGCACCAGCGGCTTCATCGCCAGCGCCCAATCGAGCGAGACGGCGTAGGCGCGGTGCACGCGATCATAACCGCGCTCCAGCAATCGGCCGACGCGGTTCTCCCGTTTCGGCTTCGCCGTGTCGCCGGGACGCAGGAACCAGGCGCACATCATCGGCGTCGTGGTGAGCGAGAGAACCAGGCTGATGAGCACGGCGGCGGAAAGCGTGACCGCGAACTCGCGGAACAGCCGGCCGACAATGCCGCCCATGAACAGCAGCGGGATGAACACCGCGACCAGGCTGACGCTCATCGAAAGCACCGTGAAGCCCACTTCCGCCGCGCCCTTCAGCGCCGCCTCGAAGCGGCCCATCCCCTCCTCCAGATGCCGGGTGGTGTTCTCCAGCACCACGATCGCGTCGTCCACCACGAAGCCGGTCGCCACTGTGATCGCCATCAGCGACAGATTGTTGAGGCTGAAGCCCAGAAGATACATCACTCCGAAGGTGCCTAGCAGCGAAACCAGCGTGGCGGTGGCCGGGATGAAGGTCGATCGCACGTCGCGCAGGAAGGCATAGACCACCAGCACCACCAGGATCAGCGCGATCACCACCGTAATCTCGATCTCGCGCAGCGAGGCGCGGATCGAGCTGGTCCGGTCCGATGCGACGGAAAGCTGGATATCGGCGGGAAGCTGGGCTTTCAGCGAAGGCAGCTCCGCCCTGATCTGGTTGACCAGCTTGATGAGGTTGGCGTTGGGCTGCTGCGTCACGTTGACGATGATCGCGCGCTTGCCGTTGTAGAGGCCCATGGTGCGGGTATCGGCCACGCTGTCCGTCACCGTCGCGATATCGCCCAGCCGAACGGCGGCATTGTCCCGCCAGGCGACCACCAGCCCGCGATAGTCGGACGCGCGCAGGCCCGGCACGCTGGTGTAGATCTGCCAGGCGCGCCCGTTCGCGCCCTCGATCACGCCCTTGGGCCGGTGCGCGTTGGAGGCTTCGATCGCGGCGCGGACATCCTCCATCGCGATGCCGTAGGCGTTGAGCTTGTACGGGTTCACCGATACGCGCACCGCAGGCAGCGATCCGCCGCCCAGCTCCACCTCGCCCACGCCCGGTATCTGGGACAGGCGCTGCTGCATGATGTTGGAGACGGCGTTGTAGATGTCGCCGGCGCTCCGCGTATCGGAGGTGAGCGCCAGCGTGATGACCGGCTGGTTGGCGGGGTTGCGCTTGTTGTAGGTCGGGTTCTGGCGGAGCGTCGCGGGCAGGTCCGCGCGCGAGGCGTTGATCGCCGCCTGCACCTCGCGCGCGGCCGAATCGATGTTCACCGATAGATCGAATTGGAGCGAGATGTTGGTCGAGCCGAGCGAGCTGCGCGAGGTCATCTCGTTCACGCCCGATATGTTCGAGAGCCGCCGTTCGAGCGGCGTGGCGACGCTTTGCGCCATCACCTCCGGGCTCGCCCCCGCCAGCCGCGCCGAGACGGAGATCACCGGATAATCGACCTGCGGCAGCGGGGCCACCGGCAGCACGAAGAAGGCGGCGATGCCCGCCAGCGCCAGCCCGATCGTCAGCAGCACCGTGCCGATCGGCCGCCGGATGAAGGGCGCGGAGAGGTTCATGTCTCCGCGACCGGCGGATGGTCCGCCTCGGGGCCGGGGCCGAGCTCGGGATGCTTCGCGCCCCAGCCGCGCGCGGCCAGCCAGCCCTGCGCCCTGTCGAAATAGAGATAGACGATCGGCGTGGTGAACATGGTGAGGAGCTGGCTCACCAGCAGGCCGCCGAAGATGGCGATGCCGAGCGGCCGCCTGAGCTCCGCGCCCATGCCCATGCCCAGCATCAGCGGGATGGCGGCGAACAGAGCGGCGAGCGTGGTCATCAGGATCGGGCGGAAGCGCAGGATCGCCGCCTGCCGGATCGCGGCGACCGGCTCCATTCCCTCGTCGCGCTCGGCGGCGATCGCGAAGTCGATCATCATGATCGCGTTCTTCTTCACGATGCCGATCAAGAGCACGATCCCGATCAGGGCGATCAGAGTCAATTCTGTCTTGAAGAGCAGCAGCGCGAGCAGGGCGCCGACTCCGGCCGAGGGCAGGGTCGAGAGAATGGTAAGCGGATGGACATAACTTTCATAGAGAATGCCCAGCACGATATACACAACGACGATCGCCGCGAGGATGAGATACGGCGCCGTATCGAGCGACGATTGAAACGCCT
>DASSTK010000458.1:0-3939 GCA_035707945.1 Sphingomonas sp. | reverse complement strand
GGGCAGGGGCCGTTGCTGGCCGATGCGCTGGGCGCGCGGAAGCCCGCCTCCGTCTCGCCCGGCGGCGCAACGCGGCGCGAGTCGGTCCGCAACGGGCTGGAGGCGATCGCGGCGGCCGGCGGTGCGGCGCTGGTGCTGATCCATGACGCCGCCCGCCCCTTCCTTCCCGCCGCGGTGATCGACCGGCTGCTGGCCGCGCTGGAGTCCCAGCCCGGGGCGGTGCCGGTGCTGCCTGTCGTGGATACGCTGGTGCGCGCCGATGACGGCACGTTGGGCGATACGGTATCGCGCGAAGGCCTCGCCCGCGTGCAGACGCCGCAGGCCTTCCGCTTCGATTCCATCCTCGCCGCGCATCGCGGCTGGCGGGGCGAGGCCGAGCCCACCGACGACGCGCAGGTGGCGCGCGCGACAGGGCTTTCCGTCGCCGCCGTTCCGGGAGACGCCATGCTGGAAAAGCTCACCCACGAGGCGGACCTCGCCACCGCCGACGCACGGCTCTCCGCCGCCATGACGTCGCGCGTCGGCATGGGTTTCGACGTCCACGCCTTCGCGCCGGGCGATCACATCATGCTCTGCGGGCTTCGCATTCCGCACGATCGCAGCCTCGCCGGACACAGCGATGCCGACGTCGGCCTTCACGCCGTCACCGACGCCCTGCTCGGCGCGATCGCGGACGGGGATATCGGCAGCCATTTCCCCCCTTCCGATCCGCGCTGGAAGGGAGCCGACTCGGCCGCGTTTCTGGAACATGCCGCCGCCCTCGTCACCGCGCGCGGCGGGCGGATCGGGCATATCGACCTCACCATCATCTGCGAGGCCCCGAAGATCGGGCCGCACCGGGAGAGAATGCGCGAACGGATCGCGGGCTTGTTGCGGCTGCCCCTCGCGAGGATTAGCATCAAGGCCACCACGACCGAGCGGCTCGGTTTCACGGGACGGGAAGAAGGCATGGCTGCGCAAGCTGTCGCCACGATCAGGATGCCGGAGCAATGAGGCTTTTCTCCATTGCCGGATTCTGCGCGCTCGCTGCCGTGGGGCAGGCGGCGCTCGCGGCTCCTCCCGCCTGCATCCGCCCGGCGGATGCGCGCGCCGTGCTGGGCGTCGCGCTTCCCGATGCGATCGAGGCGCTGGCCAAGCGCTGCGGCCCGGCGTTGCCGGCCGATTCCTATCTGCGCACGCAAGGCGCGGCGCTGGCCGATCGCTATCGCCGCGAAGCGCCGGTCGATCCGGCCCGCGCGCGCAAGGCGATCGAGGCGGTGACGGGCCGTGACCTGAGCGATTTCGCGAGCGACGACACGGTGCTGATGCTCGCCGACCAATTCGTCGGCCATGCTGTAAAGGAACGGGTCGCCACCCGCGATTGCGACAGCATAGACGGCATGGTCGCGCTCGCGGCCCCAATGAGGGCGGATGCGATGGCCGAAGCGATCCTGCTGGCGCTGGAGATCGCCGGGCCGGAGCAGACTGGCGGCTATGCGATCTGTCAGCCCGGCGCGGAGGTGGCGAAGCGATGACCGATACGACCGTCGCGACGGATAATGTCGAGGAATATGCCCACAATCTGCCGATCGAGCTCGTCTCGCTCGCGCGCCGGGTGATCGAGGAGAATCGCGCGGCGGGCCTGCGCGTCGCGGTGGCGGAAAGCTGCACCGGAGGCCTTGTCTCGGCCGCGCTCACCGCGATTCCCGGCTGCTCGGAGATTTTCGAGGCGGGCTTCGTCACCTATTCCAACGCCATGAAGATGAAGACGCTGAACGTCGCCGCCGACGTGCTCGACACGTTCGGCGCGGTGTCGGTGGCGACCGCTTGGGCGATGGCGCAGGGCGTGCTTCACTTCGCCGACGTGGATGTCGGTGTCGCCATCACCGGCGTCGCCGGGCCGGGCGGCGGCACGGACAAGAAGCCGGTCGGCACCGTCGTCTTCGCGCGCGCCAGCCGCTCCGCCGATCCGGAAGAGGTGGTCGCCGATCTCAAGGAGTATGGCGATCTCGGCCGCTGCGAGATCCGTCGTCAGGCGGCGCTGTGCGCGCTCGAACTACTTCTGCCGGGGCCGCCGCCGGAAGCCGCGCCGGCGATCGAGCCTTCGCCGTAAAGCGCCTTGGCGCGCGTCTCGAACGCGCCCGTCATCTTCCTGAGCGCGCGATCGAACACCTGGCCGGCCAGCATCTCGAACAGGCGCGACTTGAAGGCGAAATCGACGCAGAAATCGACGAGGCAACCGCCCTTCCCGTCCGGCCGGAACTTCCAATCGTTGCTCAGATGCTGGAGCGGGCCTTCGAGATAATCGACATGGATGCGGTTGGGCCGATCCTTGTGGACGCGCGAGGTGAAGCGTTCGGAGAGGCCTTTGAAGCCGACCACGAGGTCCGCGACCATCTCGGTCGGGCTGTCCGATCGCACCCGCACCGCCGCCACCCACGGCAGGAACTCCCCATAGTGGCCCACATCGGCGACCAGATCGAACATCTGCTCGGGCGTGTAGGGCAAGTGGCGGGTTTCGGTGTGGCGGGGCATTCAGGCCGTCGCTGGGGTGATGGGGGAAGGGGAAAGTCCCAACCGCGCCTCCCGGGCTGCCCGCAACAGCTCGAAATCGTCGCCGGCATGGTAGCTGGAGCGGGTGAGCGGTGAGGCGGCAACCAGCAGAAAGCCCTTGGCGCGCGCGATCGCGGCATAGGCGGCGAAGGCTTGGGGTGTAGTGAACTCCTCCACCTTCGCGTGGCGCGGCGTAGGCTGGAGATATTGCCCCATCGTCAGGAAATCGATGTCGGCCGAGCGCATGTCGTCCATCACCTGATGGACCTCCAGCCGCTGCTCGCCCAGCCCCGTCATCATGCCGGATTTGGTGAAGATCGAGGGATCGTGCCGCTTCACGCTCTCCAGCAGCCGAAGCGAAGCGTAATAGCGCGCGCCAGGCCGGATAGTCGGGTAGAGCCTCGGCACCGTCTCGAGGTTGTGGTTATAGACATCCGGCCGCGCCGCGACGATCGCCTCCACCGCCGCTTCCGCCTTGTTGCGGAAATCGGGGGTGAGGATTTCGATCGTGGTTTCGGGCGTGGTGCGCCGCAGCGCCTCGATCACCTTCACGAATTGGGACGCCCCGCCGTCGGGCAGATCGTCGCGATCGACCGAGGTGATGACGATATGGGTGAGGCTCAATTCGGCCGCCGCATCGGCGACATGCTGCGGCTCAGTCCTGTCCACCGCGCGCGGCATCCCCGTCTTCACGTTGCAGAAGGCGCAGGCCCGCGTGCAGGTGTCGCCCAGGATCATCACGGTGGCGTGCTTCTTGGTCCAGCACTCGCCGATGTTCGGGCACGCCGCCTCCTCACAGACGGTGGCGAGGTTGAGGCGGCGCATCAGCGCCTTCGTCTCCGCGAAGCCCACCGAGGTGGGCGCCTTCACGCGAATCCAGTCCGGCTTGCGGGTGCGCGGCGGGCGCGGCTGTGCCAAGGGTTCCGTCATGCCGCGCCAGATAGCGATTACGCTCCCGCGTCACAACTGTCGGCGCTGGTGCGCCGGCGCCCTGCATGGGGAATTTCTCCGCGGTCCCTTGCGGAAACATCGCCCCTTCCCTTAACGACGGCCGCAAGGCTCGCGAAACACGGAGGTACTCATGCCCGCACTCGACACGCTGCTGGAAGGCTATCGCCGCTTCCGCGCCGGAGGTTGGGCGCAGCAGCGTGCGCGCTGGAGCGAGCTCGCCGAAGGGCAGAGCCCCGAAACGCTGGTGATCGCCTGCTCGGACAGCCGCGTCGATCCGGCGACGATCTTCGACGCCTCGCCCGGCGAGATCTTCGTGATCCGCAACATCGGCAATCTCGTCCCTCCCTTCGAGCGGGACGAAAGCCATCACGGCACCTCCGCCGCGCTGGAGTTCGCCGTCACCCAGATCCCGGTGAAGGAGATATTGGTGCTGGGGCATGAGTTCTGCGGCGCGTG
>DASSTK010000457.1:0-12745 GCA_035707945.1 Sphingomonas sp. | reverse complement strand
CCGAGCACCATCGTGAGCAGTGCGCCCGCCGCCAGCGCGCCCGCCAAAACCATGCTGATCGCCACCGCGCTCCAGCCGAGCGCGCGCAGATAGAGCGCAAAATCCACCACCAGCGCGCCCTGCCAGATGCTGCGGGTGAAGCGTGTCGCCAGCAGCAGCCATGCGGTCCGCGTCGGCCGGGGACGGCCGCTCAGCT
This sequence comes from Sphingomonas sp., assembly GCA_035707945.1. Lineage (GTDB taxonomy): Bacteria > Pseudomonadota > Alphaproteobacteria > Sphingomonadales > Sphingomonadaceae > Solisphingomonas. The sequence goes on along the minus strand of DASSTK010000457.1, from coordinate 12,549 downwards.
CCATTCGACGATCGGCCACCCCCGCTCGGCCGCGAGCCTGCGCATCTTCGCCGAAGGATTGGCCGCGAAAGGCTCGTCCGCCCACTCCATCACCGGCGCGTCGGAGGCGTGGTCCGAATAGAAGCGCACGCGGACCTTGGATCGATCGATCCCCTCCGCCTTGAACCAGCTTTGGATCATGCGGAGCTTGGCGGGGCCGTAGCAATTCTCGCCGTCGATCTTCGCGGTCACGCGCGCGTCTATGCCGATGATCGAGTTGGTGGCGATCACGTCGTCGAAGCCCAGCCGCGCCGCGATCGCCTCGACATAGAGGCGGTAAGAAGCGGTGGCGAGGACGAGGCGGCGGCCGGCGCGCTTGTCCTCGGCGATCTGGGCGAGAGCGCCGGACAGGGTGTTGAGCCGATATGTCCGCTCGGCGAAGCTGGCGGTGAGCGGGGCGAGTTCGGCGGGCGCGATGTGGGGGCCGAGCAGGAGATGCTGGTTGATCTCCTTCAATCGCGCCCGCGTCATCAGCTTGAGCACATAGGCCAGCATCGTGAGGAGCGCGATCGGGAGCAGCAACAGCCGCCACGGCGCGCGGTGCAGCGCGGCGTGGATCAGGAAGGGCGTGTAGGTGCCGGTGCGGGTGATGGTGCGATCCATGTCGTAGATCGCGATTTCGGGGAGGGGTGGGGTCATAGAATGCGCCCTCTTCCGTTCGTGCCGAGCGCAGTCGAGGCACATGATCCGGGCGATCCGCTTGGAACACGTCCCTCGATTTCGCTCGGGACGAACGGCGGATTTCCGTAGTTCATTCTCACGCCCGCCCTTCCAGCACCGCTTCGGCCAGTTCGAGGTCGGAGGGTTTGTCCACATCCACCGCCGCCAGCGGATCGGAAAGCGCCACGACGCGCACATGCGCGCCCAGCCGCCGTCCGGCGCGCGCCGCCGCGTCCTGAAGGCCGATGGTGCGGGTCAGCGCGCGCAGCAGCAGGACGGGGCCGAAGCGGGCGATCAGCTTCCAGCCCTTCTTGCGATCCTGCTCCACCGCGCTCCACGTCCCGATCACCGGCAGCGCGGCCGGGCCGCCGAACCAGAAGAGGTTGGCCCCCGTCCAGTCCCCGCCCCTGAAGCGCAGCCAGGTGCGCTTCGTCCGAGGGAAGCGCGCTTCGACGATGCGCCGCTCGACCACGCCGACGGCCACGTCCGCGCCCCCGGCTGCCGCGAGGAAGGCGGCGATGGTGGAGGGAGTGAGCAGCGCATGATCGGCGGTGGTGACGAACAGCGGGAAATCCGCCTCACCCCGCTCCAGCGCCGCCGCGATCGAGCGGGCGATGCCCTCGCCCGAGCGCAGAAAGCCGATGCGCGGATTACTCGGCAGCGCCGCCGCGATCGGATCGATGTCCTGCGTCATCACTCTGATCGCGCCGAGTCCGGGTGCGGCGAGCAGCGTCTCGACGACGCGCTTCACCATCGGCCGCCCCGACACCGGGATCAGCGCCTTCAGCGTCTCGCCCCGGCTCGCCGCCAGCGGATCGACGCCGGGTCGGCGGCCGGCGAGCAGCAGCGCGTTGACGCTCACCGTTGCGGAACCGACGGCGGGGCGGCCGGTTCTGGGGGAGGCGAGGGGAGGCACGGCATGGGATCGGAACGGTCGAGGCGCATCGCGTTTCCCCTTGGCAGCTTTCTCGGAAATACGCACCCCTCCGCGCGACATCGCTTGCCCGCCGCAACGATCTGCCCCATTTTGCCGGGCCGATGACGCCCGCCCCCGCCGACTTCACCGAGCAGGATCGCACGCTCCGCTTCACCGGCCGGCTGACGCTGGCCCGGCTGGGCGATCTGCCGCAGCGGCTGGACGCGCTCGATCCCCCTCCGCAAGCGGTCGATCTCTCGAAGGTCGAGCGGATCGACACCGTCGGCGCCTGGGTGATCCACCGGCTGGTGCGCGACCATGACGTGCGCATCGAAGGCGCCAGCGACCGCGCGCGGGCGCTGATCGAGCGGGTCGCCGAGGTGGACGAGCCGTTCAAGGTGCGGCCGGACGCCACGCCGCCCTTTCAGCGCGTGCTCGGCCATATCGGCGCGGCAACGCTCACCGCCTTTTCGACGCTGCACGGCCTGCTCGGCTTCTTCGGCGCGACCCTGATCGCGCTGTGGGACGTGATCCTCAATCCGCGTCGCTTCCGCATGCCCTCGGTGGTGCGCCAGCTCGAGGTGGTGGGCGTCGACGCGCTCGGCATCATCGGGCTGATGAGCTTCCTGATCGGCGTGGTGATCGCGCAGCAGGGCGCGGTGCAGCTCCGCCAGTTCGGGGCGGAGGTGTTCACCATCAACCTGATCGGCCGCATCACCACCCGCGAGCTCGGCGTGCTGATGACCGCGATCATGGTCGCGGGCCGATCGGGCTCCGCCTTCGCCGCCCAGATCGGCTCGATGAAGCTGGCCGAGGAGGTGGACGCGATGCGCACCATCGGCCTCTCCCCCATGCAGGTGCTGGTGTTGCCGCGCGTGGTGGCGGCGGTGGTGATGATGCCGCTGCTCGCTTTCTATTCCACGATCGTGGCGATGATCGGCGGCGGCCTGTTGTGCTGGTGGCAACTCGGCATCCCCCCCGTCACCTATGTCGCGCGGATGCGCGAGGTGGTGCCGATGACGGATATCTGGTCCGGCCTGCTGAAAGCCCCGGTGTTCGGGCTGATCATTGCGATGGCGGGCTGCTTCCAGGGCATGCAGGTGCAGGGCAATGCCGAGCAGGTCGGCCTCAAGACCACTTCGGCGGTGGTGCAGTCGATCTTCCTCGTGATCGTGCTCGATGCCTTCTTCGCCGTGTTCTACAGCCAGATCGGGTGGATATGAGCGCCGTCCCCGGCTCGCATCCGAACGATTCGGATATCGTGATCCGCGTGCGCGGGCTCACCAACCGCTTCGGCGATCAGGTGGTGCATGAAAATCTCGATCTGGACGTGCGGCGCGGCGAGATTTTGGGCGTGGTGGGCGGATCGGGCACCGGCAAATCGGTGCTGATGCGCTCGATCATCGGCCTCCAGCGCCCGGAGGCGGGCGAGGTCGAGGTGTTCGGCGAACCGATGATCGACCGCGACGAGAACGAGGCCAAGAATGTCCGCCGCCGCTGGGGCGTGCTGTTCCAGAACGGCGCGCTGTTCTCGACGCTGACGGTCGCCGAGAATGTGCAGGTGCCGATCCGCGAATATTATCCCGCGATCGATCAGCAGCTTCTCGACGAGATCGCCACCTACAAGATCGTCGCGACCGGGCTGCCGGCGGAAAGCTCCAACAAATATCCGTCCGAGCTTTCCGGCGGCATGAGGAAGCGCTCCGGCCTCGCCCGCGCGCTGGCGCTCGATCCGGAGCTCTTGTTCCTGGACGAGCCGACCGCCGGGCTCGATCCGATCGCGGCCGCCGCCTTCGACGAGCTCACCAAATCGCTCAAGGATCTGCTCGGCCTCACCGTGTTCCTCATCACCCACGATCTCGACACGCTCTACGCGATCTGCGATCGCGTCGCGGTGCTGGCGGACAAGCGGGTGGTCGCGGTCGGAACGATCCCGGAATTGCTGGCGTTGGATCATCCGTGGATCCAGGAATATTTCAACGGCCCGCGCGGCCGCGCCGCGCAGACCACCGCCGAGCGCGACGCACAGGGTGAAGCCATGCCCGTTCCGGCCGAAGCGGCCGCCGAACCGGACGATGATGGGGGCAGGACAGGCTGATGGAAACCCGCTCGAACCATGTTCTCGTCGGCGGGGTGGTGCTCGTGCTGCTCGCGCTCGGGGTCGCCTTCGTCATCTGGATGAGCCAGATCGGAAACGGCCATCAGCAGAAATACGACATCTTCTTCAAAAGCTCGGTGGACGGGCTCGCCAAGGGATCGTCCGTCACCTTCTCGGGCGTGCCGGTGGGCAAGATCGACGATATCCGGCTGCTGCCCGATACGCCGGAGCTGGTGCGCGTGCGCATCTCGGTGGACGACAACACGCCGATCCTTCAGGGCACCACCGCGACGATCGCGGGGGTGGGCTTCACCGGGGTCAGCCAGATCAACCTCGCCGGCGCCACCAAGGGCGCGCCGCCGATCACCGCGATCGGCCCGTTCGGCGTGCCGGTGATTCCCACCAAGCCCGGGCTCGTCGGCCAGCTTCTCAATTCCGCGCCGCAGCTTCTCAACAAGCTTTCGACGCTGACGCAGCGGCTGGGCGATCTGCTGGACGACCGCAACCGGAACTCGATCCACCACATCCTCGCCAATATGGACAAGCTCTCGTCCGATCTCGCCGCCAACGGCCCGCAGATTAGGCAGACGCTCGTGGCCGCGCAGACCGCGATCACCCAGGCGGGCGACGCCGCCCAGCAGATCGGCAAGCTCGCCGGCACCACCAACGATCTGCTCGACAAGCAGGGCCGCCCGATCATGGCGAACCTCAACGAGACGATCCGCGCGGCGCGCGAGAGCGCGGACAATCTCAACAAGCTGATCAGCGATGCGCGCCCCGGTGTGCAGACGCTCTCGAAACAGACCGCGCCCGAGCTCGACGAGCTGGTCCGCAATCTTTCGGCGATGACGGAAGCGCTGACCGAGACGGCGAACCGCCTCAACGCGGGCGGCGCGGGCAGCGTGCTCGGCGGCCGCAAGCTGCCCGATTACAAGCCCGGCAAATGAGGATGACCATGCGCCCACTTCGCCTGCTGCCGGTGTTCATCGCCCTGCCGCTCGCCGGCTGCATCAGCTTCGGGACCAAGCCGCCTTCCTCGCTGATCCGCCTGACCCCGGCCGCGACCGCGCCGGCCGGCGAGACGGAGACGATCGCGCCCGGCCGCGCCGTGACGGTGCTCGTCCCCGCCGCGCCGACCGAACTTTCGGTGACGCGCGTGCCGGTGGAGAGCGGACAGAGCCGCCTCGCCTATCTCAAGGACGCGCAGTGGACGGACGTGCCCGCCAGGCTGTTCCGCGATCTGCTCGCCGAGACGATCCGCGCCCGCACCGGCCGCCCGACTCTCGACGCCAACGGCTATCACCTCGCCCCCGGCCCGCGCCTCGGCGGCCGGATCGACAGCTTCGGCCTCGACGCCGACACGATGAAGGTGGTGCTCCGCTTCGACGCCACCCTCCAGCGCACCGAGAACGGCCCGATCGAGACGCGCCGCTTCGAGGCGCAAGTCCCCGTCGCCGCCCCCACCGCCGCCGCCGTTTCCCCGGCGCTCAATCAGGCGGCGAACGACGTGGCTGCGCAAGTGGCGGATTGGGTGGGGCGGTGAGGTTCGCGCCTTCGTCGGTATAAAATCGAGGACTGGTCATTCGGTGCGCCCTACGCCGTTCCCCATTGCAGACACTCGTCTACGCCGGCAGAATCGCAAGATGAACATCAAGATCGTGCATCGACCCATGGGCGAAGCTCCTGAGTGGGTCAGAGATGCGTGGATCGGATTATCGCTGCCAACGGCTCACACAGAGCGGCGTCGCTTCTGGGGCGTTGGTGTTCTCAGCGGTCCGCGCAACGCCATTTCCCAATTCTGGTCCCTGATCATTGGCAAAGGGGTAAAGGTGGACGGATACGCGGTTAACGCAAAATCGGCGGTGGATTGCCTGGCCGGCTACCACCCTGAAGCGGCCGCGTGGTGGCGAGAACAAGCGCCGCAATGGTTAAACGGTAAGCGCAACTTTGTTTTCAATGCGGACGCTTGCGAGCGCGAGGCGTGAACGGCGGTCTACGGAACTTGGCGGATATCGGTCAGCTCCGCAAATGCGATCGCTAGGCAGTCGCTGCTCAAGCCAAACTCTTGCTGGCTTGCTCGAACACGTCCTTGCTCAGCCCCGGCGTCGCAACGATGCGCTCTAATTGCTCGCGCATCAGGGCGGCGCGCTTGGGTTCGAAGCGGCGCCAGCGGCCGAGCGGGGGGACGAGGCGCGCGGCGGTCTGCGGGTTGATGCGGTCGGCGGCGAGGATCATGTTGGCAACGAAGCGGTAGCCGCGCCCGTCGGGCGAATGGAAGGCGAACTGGTTGGCCGCGAACGCGCCGACCAGCGAGCGCAGCCGGTTGGGGTTGGTCAGCGTGAAATCGGGGTGCTTCGCCAGCCGCTCCACAGCATCCGCCGTGTCCTCGCGCATCGACAGCGCCTGGGTGGTGAACCATTTATCCAGCACCAGCGGATCGTTCTTGTAGCGATCATGGAAGGCGGCGAGCGCCGTTTCGCGCTCGGGCGCGTCGCCGTTCGCCAGCACGCCCAGCGCGCCGTAGCGATCGGTCATGTTGTCCGCCTCGTCGAACTGGGCGAGCGCAATCTTCGGCGCATCCTCCGCGCCTCCGGCGGCGAGGTAGCCGAGCGCCACGCTGCGCAGCCGCCGCAGGCCCTTGGCGGCGGGAGTATATTCGTAGCGGTTGGCGGCGCAGGCCGCATAGGCGTCGCGCCATTTCTGCTCGAGCTCCCGGCCCAGCCGCCGCCGCAGCCGCTCGCGCGCGGCGCGGATCGCGGCGGGATCGACCTGGGCGAGCTGATCGCCGAGGAAAGCCTCGGTCGGCAGCAGCACCGCCTCCGCCACGAAGGCGGGATCGAGCGCGTCGTCATCCAGCGTGCGCGCCACCGCGTCCACCACCGCCGCCTCGTCCGTCGGTCGCCTCTCGATCGCGGCGATCAGCGTATCGACCATCAACTGCTGCATCGCCTCGAAACGGGCGAAGGGATCGTCGTCATGGCCGGAGAGGAAGGCGAGATCGGCCGCGCTGCGGTCCGTCTCCACGATCACCGGCGCGGAGAAGCCGCGGTTGATCGAAAGGACCGGGCGCTCGTCCACGCCTTCGAAGAGGATTTCGTCGGAGGCGCTGTCCAGCACATGCAGGCGCTCCTCATCAAGCGGCGCGCCGCTTCGCTCCCCGAACAGGGCGAGGCGCAGCGGAATCGGCATGGGCCGCTTCTCGGGCTGGCCCGGCGTCGGCGGCACGGTCTGGCTGAGCGTGAGCCGCGCCCGCGCCGTGCCGGGCTCGTGAGTGAGCGAAGCGCGGACGCGCGGCGTGCCGGCCTGCGCATACCAGAGGCGGAAGGCGGAAAGGTCGACGCCATTGGCGTCCTCCATGCTCGCCACGAAATCCTCGCAGGTCGCCGCCTCGCCGTCATGCCGCTCGAAATAGAGATCGGCGCCGCGCCGGAAGCCTTCGGCCCCCAGCATGGTGTGCATCATGCGGATCACCTCGGCGCCCTTGTTATAGACGGTCGCGGTGTAGAAGTTGCTGATCTCCAGATAGGAATCGGGCCGGATCGGGTGCGCCAGCGGCCCCGCGTCCTCCGGAAACTGCGCCGAGCGCAGCACGCGCACATCCTCGATCCGCTTGACCGCGCGGCTGCCCTGATCGGACGAGAACTCCTGATCTCGGAATACGGTGAAGCCTTCCTTGAGGCTGAGCTGAAACCAGTCCCGACAGGTCACGCGATCGCCCGACCAGTTGTGGAAATATTCGTGCGCCACCACCCCGGCGATCGCGTCGTAATCGGCGTCGGTCGCGGTTTCGGGGTCGGCCAGGATGTAGCGCGAGTTGAAGATGTTGAGACCCTTGTTCTCCATCGCGCCGAAGTTGAAATCGTCGACCGCCACGATGTTGAAGATGCCGAGATCATATTCGCGGCCATAGACGCGCTCGTCCCACGCCATCGCCGCCTTGAGCGCGGCCATCGCATGATGGGTGCGCGGCAGATCCTTCTCGCGCACCCAGATGCCGAGTTGCACCTCCTTGCCGGACATGGTGGTGAAGTTGTCCCGGTTGGCCTTGAGATCGCCCGCCACCATCGCGAACAGATAGCAGGGCTTGGGGAAGGGATCGCGCCATTCGGCCCAGTGCCTGCCCTGGTCGGCGTCGCCTTCGCCGATCAGATCGCCATTGGCGAGGAGCACGGGGAAACGCGCCTTGTCCGCCGTCATCCTGACCGTGTAGCGGGTGAGCACGTCGGGCCGATCGGGAAAGAAGGTGATGCGGCGGAAGCCCTGCGCCTCGCATTGCGTGCAGAGCAGCCCTCCGCTCGCGTAAAGCCCCATGAGCTGCGTGTTCTGATCGGGTGCGATCGCCACCTCGGTTTCGATGACGTGCCGGTCGCCGGACAGATCGATGACGAACTGATCGTCCTCGATCCGCCATTCGCCCTCGCCGAGCCTCCGGCCGTCCACCGCCACGGCGAGCGGAACCATGTCCGCCCCGCGATCGAGGCGCAGCGGGCCGCCCGGCGCGTCCTCCGCGCTATTGCGCTCCACCTCCAGCCGCGCCTTGACCAAGGTGCGGGCCGGATCGAGATCGAACTCCAGCCGGATCGCGGGAACAGCCCAGGCGGGCGGGCGATAATCCGAACGGAGGACGGGCGCGGGCGGCGGGGCGATCGTGGTCTGCTGGTCCATGACAGGGGCTTCTAGGGCAAAAATCGCGACGATTGAATGCCGTCTCCCGCTCGATTCGAGCGGGGATGGCGAACGTGCAACCTACATGAACGAGGCCCGGATCCCGTCGATCACGAATTGCGAGGCGAGCGCCGCCAGCAGCACGCCCAACAGCCGCGTGATCACCGCCTCCACCTTGTAACCCAGAAAGCGCATCAGCGGGCCGGCCGCGAGCAGCGCCACGAACATCAGCCCCAGCACCGTCGCCAGCGCCGCCAGCACCACGATATGATCGACGATGCCGTGGCTCTTCTGCATGATCAGCATGGCGGACGCGATCGATCCCGGCCCGGCGATCATCGGCATGGCCATCGGGAAGATCGAGATGTCGTCATATTGCTCGGGATGGGCGGCGACCTCGTTGGCGCGTTCCTCGCGGCGCTGGGTGCGCTTCTCGAACACCATTTCGAGCGCGATCAGGAACAGCATGATGCCGCCCGCGATGCGGAAGGCGTCCAGGCTGATGCCGAGCGTGCGCAGCAGCGGCTCGCCGAGCAGCGCGAAGACGACGAGGATGCACGCCGCCACGATCGTCGATCGCACCGCCATGGCGCGGCGGTGGGCGGCGTCGGTGCCGCTGGTCAGCCCGGCGAAGATCGGCGCGCAACCCGGCGGGTCGATCACCACGAAGAAGGTGACGAGCGCCGAGAAATAGAGCGCGATCACAGCCCCGCCGGCGGCGTCAGCCCCGCGCGCAGATGGGCGGCGACCAATGTATTGCGAAGCAGCACCGCGATCGTCATCGGGCCGACGCCGCCCGGAACCGGCGTGATCGCGCCCGCCACCTCTTTCGCTTCCTCGAAGGCGACGTCGCCGACCAGCTTCGTCCCGCCCGCGCCGTCGGGCACGCGGTTGATGCCGACGTCGATCACGGTCGCGCCCGGCTTGATCCAGTCGCCCCGCACCATCTCGGGCCGGCCGACCGCAGCGACGATGATGTCGGCGCGGCGCGTGAGCCCCGGCAGGTCGCGCGTCTTGGAATGGGCGATGGTGACGGTGCAGCTCACCTGGGTCAGCAGCGCCGCCATCGGCTTGCCGACGATATTGGAGCGGCCGATCACCACCGATTCCAGGCCGGTCAGGTCGCCCAGCACGTCCTGCAGCAGCATCAGGCAGCCGAGCGGAGTGCAGGGCACCAGCCCGGGAATGCCGGTGGCGAGCCGGCCGGAGTTGACGACATGGAAGCCGTCCACGTCTTTCTCCGGGGCGATGGCGTCGATGATCGCCGCCTCGTCGATATGTTCCGGCAGCGGAAGCTGGACGAGGATGCCGTCCACCGCCTCGTCGGCGTTGAGCGCGCGGACCAGATCGAGCAGTTCCTGCTGGCTCGTCTCGGCGGGCAGCTTGTGGGTGAAGCTCGCCATGCCCGCCGCCTCGGTGGCGCGGCCCTTGGAGCGGACATAGACCTGGCTCGCCGGATCCTCGCCGACGATCACCACGGCGAGGCCGGGCGCGCGGCCGGCTTTCTCCGCGAAGGCGGGCGCAAGCCCGGCGACGCACTCGCGCAACTTCGCGGCGAAAGCCTTGCCGTCGATGATCCGCGCCGTCATGCGCCGCCCATGATCAGCGAGCGGAAGATCTGCGGCAGCAGGATGCCGCGCAGGATATAGATCAGCAGCAGCACCACCATCGGCGAGAAATCGAGCCCGCCGAAATCGGGCAGCACCTTGCGGATCGGGCGATAGAGCGGCTCGGTGAAGCTATCCAGACCCCGCACGATCTGGTTCACCATCTGGTTGTGATGGTTGATGACGTTGAAGGCGAACAGCCACGAGAGGACGATCTGGATCACGATGATCCACCACAGCACCTCGAGCAGCAGGTCGATGATCTGGTAAAGCGCTATCATTCCGTCTCCCTTCGGCGGCGCTCGCCCTTCTAGCGAAGCATCGCCCCGGTTTCCATCAGCCGGCGCGGACCAGCGTGCCCGCGCCCTGACGGGTGAAGATCTCGAGCAGCATCGCGTGGCGGATGCGCCCGTCGAGGATGACGGCGGCGTCGACCCCCGCGCGAATCGCCGTCACGCAGGTTTCCATCTTGGGGATCATGCCGCCGGAGATGGTGCCGTCCGCTTTCAGCCGATCGATGTCGTCGGGGACGAGATCGGAAAGCAGCTTCTTTTCCTTGTCGAGCACGCCCGCCACGTCGGTAAGTAGGAACAGCCGCGCCGCCTTCAATGCGGCGGCGATCGCGCCCGCCATCGTGTCGGCGTTGATATTGTAGGTGTGCCCGTCCGCGCCGATGCCCACCGGCGCGATCACGGGGATGAAGCCCGAGGTCGACAGCGTGTCGAGAATGGTGCGATCGACATGCTTGGGCTCACCGACGAAACCGAGATCGACATGCCGTTCGATCCCCTGCAGCCTGTCCGGCTCGGCGCGGCCCACCTTCTCGGCCACCACCAGCCGCGCATCCTTGCCGGAGAGGCCGACCGCCTTGCCGCCCGCCTGCCCGATCCAGCCGACGATCTCCTTGTTGATCGATCCCGCCAGCACCATTTCGGCGATCTGCGCGGTCTCCGCATCCGTCACGCGCAATCCGTCGACGAAGCGCGATTCGACACCGAGGCGCTTCAGCATCGATCCGATCTGCGGGCCGCCGCCGTGGACGACCACCGGATTGACGCCCACCGCCTTCAGCAGCACCACATCCTCGGCGAAGCTGCGCGCGAGCTCGGGATCGCCCATGGCGTGCCCGCCATATTTCACCACGAACGTCTTGCCCGCATAGCGCTGGAGATAAGGCAGCGCCTCCGTCAGCGTCTCCGCCTTGGCGAGCATGGCGGGGTGGGGCAGGAAATCCGGGGTGAGCGTCATGGCGTGCGCCATAGCGGCAGGCAGGGCTTGCCGGAACCCCGTTCGGCGATCGGGAAAGTGGAGATCGGCAGGGCGTCGGGGCGGCCGCACCTCAGAGGCAGATGAAGGAAGGATCGAGCACGCGATTGACGATCCAGTCATGCCGCGCGGCGTCCCAGCGCGCGGTGAGGGCATAGACGCAGGCGCCGCCGGGCAGGCCGCCCAGCTGATAGCGCTCGCGCTGCGTGCGGATCTCGCCCACCGGCCGGAACTCCGTGGGGAGAGGCGGCGGCTTGCCGGTGGCGCTGACCGCCCAGACGAAGCGTCGGCTGCCGTCGGGCATCTGGGTGATTTCCGAGGGGATGCCGAACTGGTGGGCCACCTCGCTGACCGGATGGCCGACAAGCATCGCCATGCGCTCGGAAACGCAGCCGCCGAGCGCAAGGCAGGCGATCATCGCGAACGCGGCGACTCGAAGCATCCCCAACCCCCGTTCGTCGCCATCAAATGTTATCCGTGGCGTTCCGTCAACGCGGACTCGACGAACAGCCCCATGGGCGGCAGCATGGCGGGATGAGCGAAGGAACCATTCGGGTCGGCATCGGCGGCTGGACCTATGAGCCCTGGCGGGGGACATTCTTCCCGGAAGGCTGGCCCAAGGCGCGCGAGCTTGAATATGCCGCGAGCAGGCTGACCGCGATCGAGGTCAACGGCACCTACTACGGCAGCCAGAAACCCGCCACCTTCGCCGCCTGGGCCAAGGCCGCGCCCGAGGGTTTCGTGTTCAGCCTCAAGGCCTCGCGCTTCTGCACCAGCCGCCGTGCGCTGGCGGAGGGCGCGGCCTCGATCGAAAAGTTCCTGGGCCAGGGCATCACCGAGCTCGGCGACAAGCTCGGGCCGATCCTGTGGCAGTTCCCGCCGACCAAGCGCTTCGATCCCGACGATCTCGGCGCCTTTCTTGCCCTGCTGCCCCCCTCGCGCGACGGGCTGCCGCTCGCCCATGTCCTCGATGTGCGGCATGAGAGCTTTCGCGATCCGGCCTTCATCGCGCTGGCGCGGGGCGCGGGGGTTTCGGTCGTGCATACCGACTGCCCGGACTTTCCCGCGATCGGCGACGTGTGCGGGCCGGTCCGCTACGCCCGGCTGATGAATGCGCGCGAGGAGGAGCCGACCGGCTATTCCTCCGCCGAGATCGATCGCTGGGCGGACGAGGCGAAACGCTGGGCGCGCGGGGAGCCGGGGGACGCCTTCCCGCTCGCCTCCCCCGACGAGCCGAGCGATTCCGCCCCGCGCGATGTTTTCCTGTTCTACATCAACGGCGCCAAGGTCCGCGCGCC
>DASSTK010000456.1:0-6031 GCA_035707945.1 Sphingomonas sp. | reverse complement strand
CGTCACCGGGCAGGGCGTGTTCGCCAGATTGAAGTTCGAAAGCGGCGTCCATCGCGTCCAGCGCGTACCCGTCACCGAAAGCGGGGGGCGCATCCACACCTCCGCCGCGACGGTGGCCGTGCTGCCCGAGGCGGAGGAGGTGGACGTCAAAATCGACGAGAAGGATCTGCGGATCGACGTGTTCCGCTCCTCCGGCCCCGGCGGCCAATCGGTCAACACGACGGACAGCGCAGTGCGCATCACCCACCTGCCCACCGGCCTCGTCGTCAGCCAGCAGGACGAGAAGAGTCAGCACAAGAACAAGGCCAAGGCGATGAAGGTGCTGCGCGCGCGCCTTTACGAGCTGGAGCGCGAGCGGCTGGCGAGCGAGCGGGCGGGGGCGAGGCGGTCGATGGTCGGCTCGGGCGATCGTTCGGAGCGCATCCGCACCTATAATTTCCCGCAAGGGCGCGTCACCGACCATCGCATCGGGCTGACGCTGCATCGGCTGCCCGAAATCCTCGAAGGCCAGATGGACGAGCTGATCGGCGCGTTGATCGCCGAGGACGAGGCGAGCCGGCTGGCGGCGCTGGACGATGCGGCCTGAATCCGGTGATCCCCCCTCCCGCTTGCGGGAGGGGGAATAAGGCAGGCGCTTTCCGATGCGATAGCCCGCCTCTCCGCCGTATCGGCCACCCCGCGCCTCGACGCCGAACTGCTGATGGCGCATGCGCTCGGGCGGAGCCGAGAGGCGCTGTTGTTGGGTGGACTGGACGATCCCGCACCGGCGGACTTCGGGGGACTGGTTGAGCGCCGCCTTTCCAGCGAGCCGGTTGCCTACATCACCGGCGCGCGAGACTTCTGGACCATCTCGCTGGCAGTCGGCCCCGGCGTGCTGATCCCGCGGCCGGACAGCGAGACGTTGATCGAGGCGGCGGTTGCGCATTTCCGGGGCGCGGCCGGGCCAAAACGCGTGCTCGATCTCGGAACCGGATCGGGCGCGTTGCTGCTCGCCGCTCTTGCCGAGTGGCCGAAGGCGGGCGGGGTGGGCGTCGATCGTTCGCCCGAAGCGCTCGCGATCGCGCGAGCCAATGCCGAGCGGCTCGGAATGGCGGACCGCGCGGACATGATCGAAGGCGATTGGTCGGGGACGGGCGAGCGCTTCGATCTCATTCTCTGCAATCCGCCCTATATCGCCGAGGACGAGCCGCTGCCGCGCGAGGTGGCGACCTATGAGCCGGCTTCCGCGCTGTTTGCCGGGGGTGACGGGCTCGACGCCTATCGCGCGATCGCGCCGCTGTTGCGGGGCCAGATCGCGCCGGGCGGCATCGCCTGCCTCGAAATCGGTGCGACGCAGGCGGAGGCGGTGGCGCAACTCCTCCAGGCGGAGGGTTTCGCGCCGCTGCTCCATCGCGATCTCGCCGGACGCGAGCGTTGCGTAACGGTCACGCCCTGATTCGATTGCGAATATTCCCCCTTGGTTTTGCCCCGCCGCCACACTACATGGGGATCAGGAACGGGGGCCAACCAGCATCGACAGCGTTCGACGCCGAAGGCCCCACGCCGACACCCGATGGCCTGCGGCCCGTATGGGCAGCGACGCGGATCGACGACGCGCCCTGGCGGCGCGTGGCCATTCGCCGGCATTGGACGGCACCCAGGGTTCGCCGGGATGGCCCGTGCGACGACGCCGGAACGAGGGCCGGCAGGAGTGGTGAGCTTTAGACCACCAGTGATAGGGACTCGGATACGTTGATCAACAATCGGCAGAACGGCCGTCGCCGTGGCCGTGGCGGTTCGCAGGTGCGCGGGCCGGGCGGAGCGGATCGCGGCAACCGGATCGACAACAGGGCGCGCGGCAACGCGGCCCAGCTTCACGAAAAATACAAGAATCTCGCGCGGGACGCCCAGACCCAGGGCGATCGCGTGATGACCGAATATTATCTCCAGTTCGCGGATCATTATTTCCGCGTGCTGAGCGAGAGCCGCGCCCGCTTCGAGGAGCAGAACCAGCAGCGCCGCCATCGCTCCGACGCCGATGATTATGATGACGGCCAGGACGAGGGCGAAGGAGCCGAGCGCGAAGAGCAGGCGGGCGAACAGCGTCGCCTCGAACGCGAACCGCGCCGCGACCGGGAAGTCGAGGCGGAAGCCGCCGAAGCCGAAAACCGCGATGAGGGCGAGGAGCAGGAGAGCCGCCGCCCTCGCCGCGGCCGTCGCGGTCGCCCGCCCCGCACCGAAGCGGCGGACGAGGGCGAGCGCATCGCCGTCGATCGTCTGCCGCCCTCCTTCTCCGGTGAGGAAAAGGAAGCGCGCGCGGGTAACGGCCACGCCAACGGCCACATCGAGAATCAATCGGCCGAGGCCGAGGAAGCCCCCGCTCCGCGCCGCCGCCGCACCCGCCGCGCGCCTGCGGGCGACGACGCGGCCGCAACGGCCTGAAGGCTCGAACGAAAAGGCGCCGCTCTCGGAGAGCGGCGCCTTTTCCGTATCCCGAAACGGCCCTCCCGATCTTATCGCTAGGCCCCGCTTTCGGGAACCGGCCGAGGCCTGTGGTTGGCGTCCAGCGCCACGAAAGTGAAGAAGCCGCTCGTCACCGGCACCTCGCGCTTGCCGCCGTCGCGGGTCGCCACCACGTCGATCTGCACCGCCATCGAGGTGCGCCCTATTCGTGTCACTTCGGCATAGACCGAGATCAGATCGCTGAGCAGAATCGGCGCGATGAAGGACATCGCCTCGATCGCGACGGTGGCGACCGCGCCATCCGCCCGGCGCGCGGCGACGATGCCGCCGGCGATGTCCATCTGGCTCAGCACCCAGCCGCCGAAGATATGGCCGTTGGCGTTGATGTCGCGCGGGCGCGGCGCGACCCGCAGCACCGGATCGCGCGGCCTGGGAGATTCGCTCATTGCTGATCGCCCTCGTCGAAAGCCTGGCCGGCGATCTCGTCATGCCCGCTGCCGGAGGAAAGGAAGAGCAGGCTCATCAATCCCGTTCCCACCAGCACGGTGAAGAAGACGCCGAGCGAGACGGCGATCACCAGATGGATCGGCATCGGATCGCCGTCCCAATAGAGAAAGCCCAGCACGGCCAGCACGCAGATAACCGCGAACAGCGTCATCCAGCGCATGATGCGCCGGTAGCGCGCCCAGGCATGGGCGTTGGCGATGCCCTTGCCCTGGTTCGGAACGGGATCGTGACGAGGCATGGCTTCCATTTGGCCCCGCCTCGTGGAATGATCAAGCGGCCGGCGCTGTCGCCGGCTGCACGGCGGAACGGCCGCGCCGGTCCGCCGTTCGTGCGCACGGGAGGCGGCCATGACGATCGCGGCGATTTTGCGGAACAAGGGCGACGAGGTGGTCACTGTGACGGCGGATCAGCCGTTGGGCGACGTGGTCCGTCTGCTCGCCGAGCGCCGGATCGGCGCGGTGCCCGTGATGGACGGCGGCGCGGTGGCCGGCATCTTCTCCGAGCGGGACGTCATCTATCGTCTGGCCGAGGAAGGCCCGGCCGCGCTCGAGCGGAAGGTGGGCGAGGTGGCGACCAGACCAGCGCTTACCGTCGACAAGGATACCCCCATTCTCTCCGCTCTGGCGCTGATGACGAAGCGCCGAATCCGGCATCTGCCCGTCGTGGAGGGGGAGAGACTGATCGGGCTCGTCTCGATCGGCGATCTCGTCAAGCTCCGCATCGAGCGGGTCGAGGCCGAAGCCGAGGCGATGCGCCACTATATCGCCGGCAACTGAGGCTCGGGCGGGCTGACGCCGCGGCCGCGCAGCATCGCCCAGGCCTGCATCACCAGCGGGCGCGCGAGGAGCAGCGCGAAGACGGCATAGGCGGCGACGCCCAGCGGCACCAGCAGCGCCAGCTCGGCGGCTGGCGGCAGCGGCGGCAACGCCATGCTCGCCAGCAGCACCACTGCACCCATCGCCAGCGCGGCGGCGAGCGGCGGCAGGATCGACTGCCCGAGCTGTTTCCAGGTGAGGCCGATGACCGGCAGGGAGAGGCAGGTCGAGATCAGCACCAGCACCGGCATGATCGCAACCCATGCGCCGGCCAGCCCCATCGCGCCGAAATGGTCCACCCCGATCCAGAAGGCGATCGGCAGCAGGATCGCGCCGGCTGCCGTGGTGCGCGCGCTCACTCCCGGCTTGCCGAGCGCGTTGGTGGCGGCCGGATAGAGGATGTGCAGCGTCACGAACGGCATGGCGAAGGCGAGCAGCCGGACGAGCGGCGCGGCCTCGCCCCATTGGGGGCCCATCACCGTCAGCACCAGCGGCCGCGCGGTCACGGCCAGGCCGATATAGCAAGGCAGCGCCGCCAGCATGATGATCCCGGTCGCGCGCGCGAAGCTCCACGCCACCGCGCCGCGATTCGTCTGCAGCCGCGCATAGGCGGGGAAGGCCACCTCGTTCAGCGCAGGCACGAACTTGTTGACCAGCAATTGGGTGAGGAACAGCCCCTCGGCGTAGAGGCCGATCATGTGCGCGTCGATGCGGCGGCCGGCGATGAACACGTCCGCCTGGTTCTGGATGAACCAGAGGATGTCGCTCACCAGGATGGTGCCGCCGAAGCCCAGCGCCGCGCCGGTTCCCTTGAAGCGGAAGCGCGGCCGCACCCACCAGCGGCCGAGAAGGCCGAACAGCAGCGCGCGCGTCGTGAAGGCGGCGATCGGCGCGAACACCAGGGTCCAGACGCCGAGCCCGGCGTAGGCGCAGGAAAGCGCGGTGATCGCGCCTGCCGCCGCCGCCCCGATATTGGCGCGGCCCTGGGTGCGGAAGTCGATGTCGCGCGCCAGTAGCGCCTGCGGCATGATGATGAAGGGCGTCGCGCAATGAAGCAGGCACTGGACGCGCAGCAGCTTCGTCAGCAGCGGCTGATGGAAATAATCGGCGGCAATGGGGGCCAGCAGGAACTGCGCGGCGGCGATGCCGAAGTTGAGCAGGATCAGCACGCCGAAAATCTGGCCGATGCTTTCGCGATCGAGCCGTTCGGACTGGACCAGCGAAGCGGCGAAGCTGTAGCCGTTGAGCAGTGTGACGAGCCCGATCACCACCTGGGTCATCGCGAACAGGCCGTAATCGTTCGGCGTGAGCAGGCGCAGCACGAGCAGCGTCGAGCCCCACATCACCACCTGGCCGATGATCTGGCTGCCGGATCGCCACAGCACGGCGCTGCGGATGCGCGGGGTCGTCACCGCGGCCGCGCCCGATTCCTCCATCCCGTCGATTCCCCGACTCGCCATTCCGATTCCCTGATGCTCCTTCCGCCGTCTCTGGGCGGCAAGCGGTTAAGAATTGACGGATTTCCGCGCCTTCTTCGCACCGGCGAAACAAAATTGCAAAAGCAGTTGACGGGGCCGATCCGCCTCCATAGATAGCCCCTCGTCAACGGCGCTTCGCCACGGCGAGACGCGGTTTACCGCACATCGGCATCCACGGTGCCCTTCTTGAGAAAGAGGGGCAAGGTGGCGTCGGCTGGGCGGTTTGCTCTTTCTCATTGTTGGAATGGATGAGGGGACATGCGGGCGGCGGCTCGGGGTGTCTCGTGGCCTCTGGGCACGGGATGCGTCGTAAGCGAATAGGCCGTTTCGTATGTCTCAATTTACACTAGATTGTGATGTGCAGGAACGGCTCCTGGAGATGCTGTTCATGGCCTTGCGGGTATTCCCCTGTGGGGTTGTGGATGGACATGAACTTGAGAGTTTGATTCTGGCTCAGAACGAACGCTGGCGGCATGCCTAACACATGCAAGTCGAACGAAGCCTTCGGGCTTAGTGGCGCACGGGTGCGTAACGCGTGGGAATCTGCCCTTCGGTACGGAATAACTCGGGGAAACTCGAGCTAATACCGTATGATGTCTTCGGACCAAAGATTTATCGCCGAGGGATGAGCCCGCGTAGGATTAGCTGGTTGGTGAGGTAAAGGCTCACCAAGGCGACGATCCTTAGCTGGTCTGAGAGGATGATCAGCCACACTGGGACTGAGACACGGCCCAGACTCCTACGGGAGGCAGCAGTGGGGAATATTGGACAATGGGCGAAAGCCTGATC
>DASSTK010000455.1:0-2467 GCA_035707945.1 Sphingomonas sp. | reverse complement strand
GGCGGCATCGGCGCCGCCGCGCGCCAGCGGATGATCGGCGGCCGCGATCCACACCCGATCCTCCCGATAGAGCGGCTCGGTTTCGAAACGGCTGGGCACCTTGCGGAAGGCGCCGAGCGCGACGTCGATCAGCCCCTGGTCCATGGCGGAGACCATGTCTTCGCCGATCGGGAAGATGTGGAAGCTGATGCCGGGCGCGAGCCGGCGTGAGCGTTCGATCAGCGCCGGGACGAGCAGCGCGCAGAAATAGGTGCCGGCGGCTATGGTGAAGCGGCGCTCGGCGGTGGCGGGATCGAATATCGAAGGCGCGAGCGCGCCGCGCAGGCGGAGCAGCCCTTCGCGGACGCCCGGCGCGATCTCGAGCGCGCGCGCGGTCGGCTGAAGCCCCTCCGGGCCGCGAACGAACAGCCGATCGTCGAGCCTGTCCCGCAGCCGTCCCAGCGCATGGCTGATCGCCGACTGGGTGAGGCCGAGCCGATCGGCCGCG
Source organism: Sphingomonas sp. (assembly GCA_035707945.1). Classification (GTDB taxonomy): domain Bacteria; phylum Pseudomonadota; class Alphaproteobacteria; order Sphingomonadales; family Sphingomonadaceae; genus Solisphingomonas. The sequence continues at coordinate 1,980 of DASSTK010000455.1, read as the reverse complement.
CGGGTGACGCTGCGCAACTCGAACAGCATATCGAAGACGCGGAGCAGGTTGAGATCGATATCCGGCATGAATGTCGTTCATAGCAGAAGTGACGAATTGTCACTGGATTTATGAACGCAGAAGCGTATGCGAACCGAAACCTATTGCGCCGCAGCGCGCCGCCTTGCGCGCGCCCAGAACAGAGCGAAGGATCATCACCTTGGCCGATATGCCCCGTGAGTTCGAAGCCGATTCGGAAGCCGAAGCACCCGCTCCGCCGCCCGTGGAAACCGGCGATGCCCGGCAGGAGCAGGGGGAGAAGCAGGAGCCCGAGTCGCGCCTGCGGCGGTGGCGCACGCCGCTGCTGATCGCCGGGCCGATCGTTGCGGTGATCGTCGCCCTCTTCATCTATCTGCACGGCGGCCGCTATGAATCGACCGACAACGCCTATCTCCAGACGGGGCTGGCGCAGGTCAGCGCCAATGTCAGCGGCCCGGTGATCGCGATCGAGGTGCGCAACAACCAGCGCGTCCACAAGGGGCAGGTGCTGTTCCGGATCGATCCCGCCCCCTATCAGGCGGCCGTGGACGAGGCGACGGCCGCGCTCGCCGACGCGCGCACGCAGGTCCATTCGCTGCGCGCCAACTATGCCCAGGGCGAGGCCGAGCTGAAATCCGCGCAGGCCAAGCTCGCTTATGCCGAGCGCGAGGCGGCGCGCCAGAAGGAGCTTCTCGCCGAGGGCATCTCGTCCCAGAATCAGTATGATCAGGCGGTGCTCGCCGAAAAGACCGCGCGGCAGGGCATCCAGACCAGCATCCAGCAGAACAGGAGCATCGCCGCTTCGCTCGCGGGCGGGGTCAGCACGCCCATCGAGCAGCAGCCGGGCGTGCAGAAGGCGAAGGCGGCGCTCGAAAAGGCGAAGCTCAACCTCGGCTATACGGTGGTTCGCGCCGGCGAGGACGGGATCGTCACCAAAGTGAACGAACTTCAGGTGGGCGATTATGTCACGGCCGCCAAGCCGGTGTTCACGCTGGCGGGAACCCGCATCTGGGTGGAGGCGAACTTCAAGGAGAACCAGCTCCACTATATGCGCATCGGCCAGCCCGCGACCTTCAAGGTGGACGCTTTCCCCGATCTCGATCTCAAGGGCCATGTCGCGAGCTTCAGCCCGGGCACCGGCAACAGCTTTTCTCTGCTGCCGCCGGAGAACGCCACGGGCAACTGGGTGAAGGTGGTGCAACGTCTGCCGGTGGAGCTGACGATCGACAATCTGCCCGCGAACGCGCCGCCGCTCCATGCGGGGCTGAGCGTCGAGGCGACGGTCGATACCGGCCACGAGCGCAGCCTGTTCGGCAAGGGAACGCCGCCCGCGACGCCCGCGACGCGATGACCGAGCACTATCCGGATCCGATCACGCGCCGGTTCATCACCGCCGCCGTGATGGCGGCGACGGTGATGAACTCGCTCGACGCGACGATCGCCAACGTGGCGCTGCCGCATATGGAAGGCAGCGTCTCGGCCTCGGCGGACGAGATCACCTGGGTCTTGACCTCCTACATCGTCGCCGCCGCGATCATGACTCCCTTGACCGGCTGGCTCGCCGGGCAGTTCGGCCGCAAGCGGCTGATACTGTGGTCGATCGTGGGCTTTACCGTCGCCTCGGCGCTCTGCGGCCTCGCCACGGGCCTGACCGAGCTGGTCGGCTTCCGCTTTCTCCAGGGCATGTTCGGCGCGGCGCTGGTGCCGATGAGCCAGGCGATCCTGCTCGACATCAACCCGCCCGAACGCCACGGCCCGGCGATGGCGATCTGGGGGATGGGCGCGATCCTGGGGCCGATCATCGGCCCCACGCTCGGCGGCTATCTCACCGACAATCTTTCCTGGCGCTGGGTGTTCTACATCAACATTCCGGTGGGCGCGCTGGCCTTCGCCGGGCTGCTGCTGTTTCTCAGCGAAACGAAGGACGCCGAACGCACCCGTTTCGACATATTCGGCTTCGCG
>DASSTK010000454.1:0-9945 GCA_035707945.1 Sphingomonas sp. | reverse complement strand
GCCGAGCTGCGCCGGCTCAACGAGGCGCTGGAGCAGCGCTTCTCGGAGGTGTTGGCAGAACGCAAGCTGCTCGCCGAGCTGGTCGAGACCACCGACGCGCTGATCCTGGCGCTCGATTTCGATTACAACATCATGGCCGTCAATCGGGCCTGCTCGCGGGATCTCGAACGCATTTACGGGGTGCAGGCCGGCGTCGGGGACAATCTGCTCGATCTGCTCTCAGCCTATCCGGAGGAGCGGGAAAAGGTCCGCGCGACCTGGGGGAGGGCGCTCGCCGGCGAGGAGTTCACGATCGTCGATGCTTTCGGCGATCCCGAGCGTGATCGCCCCTCTTACGAGATCAAGTTCAGCATCGTCCGCGATCGGGAAGGCAGGCCGATCGGCTCCTACCAGTTCGTCTATGACGTGACGGAGCGCCTGCGCCGCGAAGCGGAGCTGCAGGAAATGCAGGAACAGCTCCGCCAGGCCCAGAAGATGGAGGCGGTGGGGCAGCTCACCGGCGGCATCGCGCACGATTTCAACAATCTGCTGACGATCATCACCGGCAATCTCGATATCATCGATCGCAGCCTCGGCAGGGACGAAGCGCGCGTTCGCCGCGCCGCCGGCCACGCGCGGAAAGGGGCGGAGCGCGCCGCCTCCCTGACGCAACGCCTGCTCGCCTTCTCGCGTCGTCAGCCGCTTGCGCCCAAGCCGATCGATGTCGACCGGCTGGTGCTCGGCATGTCCGATCTCCTCAACCGGGCGCTGGGCGAGACGATCCGGCTGGAGACGATCACCACGCCGGGCCTGTGGCGGGTGGAGGCCGATCCCAACCAGCTCGAGAACAGCCTCCTCAATCTCGCCGTCAACGCCCGCGACGCGATGCCGCAGGGGGGCAGGCTCACCATCGAGACGGCCAACGCGCATCTCGATGAGGGCTATGCGGCGGCGCATACGGGCGTCGCCCAGGGCAATTATGTGGTGATCGCGGTTTCCGATACCGGCTCCGGCATGTCCAGGGAGACGCTGGAGCGCGTGTTCGAGCCCTTCTTCACCACCAAGGAGGTGGGGCGCGGCACCGGGCTCGGCCTTTCGATGGTCTATGGCTTCGTCAAGCAGTCCGGCGGGCATGTGAAGGTCTATTCGGAGGAAGGGCAGGGCACCACCGTCAAGATATATCTTCCGCGCCTGCTGAGCGGCGACGCGCCCGAGGAGGATGCGGAAGAGCCGCTGCTTTCGGGCGAGCATCGGGGCGAAACCATTCTCGTCGCCGAGGATGACGAGGATGTCCGCGCCTATACCGCCGAGATACTGCGCGAGCTCGGCTATTCGGTGATCGAGGCGCATGACGGACCGGCGGCGTTGAGGCTTCTTGCCCAGCCGGAGATGAAGATCGATCTGCTGCTGACCGATGTGGTGATGCCGGAGATGTCCGGACGCGAACTGGCCGATCAGGCGCTTCAACTCCGGTCCGGGCTCAGGATCCTTTACACCAGCGGTTATACCCGGAACGCGATCGTGCATGACGGGCGGCTGGACAGGGGCGTGGAGATGATCGCCAAGCCCTTCACCTATCAGGCGCTTTCCGCCAAGGTGCGCGAGCTGCTCGAAGCCGGGTCGAACGGGCGCGTGCTGGTGATCGCGGCGAACGACGCGGAGCGCCGGCGGCTGGCCGATGCGCTCGTCGCCACGGGCCATATGGTCGAGGAAGCGGCGAACGGAGCGGAAGCGCTGGGCAAGCTGCGGGTGGCGGCCGGCTATTATGACGCGCTGCTGCTCGATCCCGATCTGCCCGACAAGCCCGGCGAGGCGTTGATCGCCGATATCCGCGCCATGCACCGGGCATTGCCCGTGCTGCTCACCAGCGCAGGCGACGCCGAGAAATTGCGCGCCCGTTTCGCCGACGATCGCTGCGTGGCGGTGATCGGCGAGCCGGGCGATGCGGAGGCGCTCGCCGCCGCTCTCGAGAGGCTGGGCGTGCGCTGCCGGGCGTGAAGACAGGCGAAATCAGATCGCGCAGGCCCTCCGTTCCAGATCCAGCAACCGCTGCTTGGTCGCGAGGCCGCCCGCGAAGCCGGTCAACGCGCCGTTCGATCCGATCACCCGATGGCAGGGCGCGACGATCGAGATCGGGTTTCGCCCGTTCGCGGCGCCCACCGCGCGGGTCGCACTCGGCCTGCCGATCTGGCGCGCGATCGCGGCGTAGCTGCGCGTCTCGCCGAAGGGAATGGTGAGCAGCGCCCGCCAGACGCTCTTCTGGAAATCGGTGCCCCGGAAATCGAGCGGCAGATCGAAGCTCCGGCGCTTGCCCGCGAAATAGGCGGCGAGCTGGCGTTCGGCTTGGATCAGAACGGGATGGCCGCGATCCTCGATGAGAGTACCGAGCCGGACCCGATCGGGATCGTCATTCTCCCACAGGATCGCCGCCAGGCCGTTGTCGCTCGCGATCAGGGTCAGCGGGCCGACGGGCGAGTCGGTCGTCTTGCTGCGGTATGTCATCGGCTTCTCCTCGCTTTCAGGAGACCGGATAGCGATCCCGATCCGGCGCGGCATCCCGCGGCTTGCGTTCAAAAGTCCCGCAGGACCGCCTCACGATTCCGGCAGGCGCGCCGCTCCCGCGCCGGGCGGCGGCTCGAATCGCGGCTTCGGACGTTGATAGTCCGATCCGCATGAGGAGGCGCGCGTGACCGATCGCAACGGAGAGAATTGGACCGGCGACGATATCGTCGAGCAGGCGAGCGCGCCGAGCGGCGAGCATGACGACATGGAAGGCGAGGCTCCGCCCGAAGCGCGTGACGATCCGCACGAACCCGCCGAGCCGCTGGACAGCCGCGAGCATTTCGGCGGGGACCGCTCCGGCGCGCCGCCGCAGCCGGAGGAGCCGCGTCGCCGCGATACCTCCGGTCTCGTCGAGGGCTCGGCGCCCGGAGACGACGGCTATGACGAGGACGCCCATCCCGACGTGACCGGGGAAGCCGATCGGGGAGAGGCGCGATGAGCAAGGACAAGCATCCTACACAGGCGGCAGGCTCGAAATCGATGCCCGGCCGCCCCGGCGAGGTCGGCCCCGATCCCGAACGCGATCAGGCCGGGGAATCGGGCGGCGGCCATTATCCCAACCCGCACGACGACGGCGACGAAAAGGAAACCGACCGCGACAGCCTGCTCGGTCATGGCGGTCAGAGCGAGATCGCCTATCATGGCACGGGCCAGCTCGGTGAGAAGAAGCTCGGCCCCAATCCCAACGCCCCCGCCGAGGAGGATTGATCCCGTCGCGGCGCCCGTGAGGGCGTCCGACACGGCGCCCCCGGCTGGTGAACGGGCGCTTCGGCGATCCCGCTTCGCTCGTGCCGGCGTTACGCCGGGCCGAGGCGTCGCTGTCCGATCTTCACACGCGATCTGTTACGCGTTTTCCCCTATCCTGTGACAACGAGAAACAGAGGCGAAGCGGCCAGGCTGATGACCGATTTCGATCTCCTCATCGTGGGCGGCGGCGTGAACGGGGCCGGGATCGCGCGCGATGCGGCGGGCAGGGGGCTCAGGGTTCTGCTGGTCGAGCAGGATGATCTGGCGGCGCACACGTCGTCGGCGTCCACCAAGCTGATCCACGGCGGCCTGCGCTATCTGGAGCAGGCCGAGTTCCGTCTGGTGCGCGAGGCGTTGCAGGAACGGGAGAGGCTGCTCGGCATCGCGCCGCACATCATCCGGCCGCTGCCGTTCGTCATGCCCGCGCCCGAAGGCGGGCGGCCGGCGTGGCTGATCCGGCTGGGGCTGTTCCTCTACGATCATCTCGGCGGGCGGATCAGCCTGCCCGGATCGAAGCGGGTGTCGCTGAAGGGCGCATGGGGCGCGGGGCTGAGGCCGGGGCTGACGCGCGGCTTCCTCTATTCCGATTGCCGGGTGGAGGATTCGCGGCTGGTGGTGCTGAACGCGCTCGACGCCCGCGAGCGCGGCGCGGACATTCGCACGCGGACGCGCTTCCTCGAGGCGCGGCGCGAGGGCGACGCCTGGGCCGCCCGGCTCCGCGCCGCCGGGGGCGAGGAAAGCGTGGTGCGCGCCCGCGCCGTCGTCAACGCCGCCGGGCCCTGGGTGGATCGCGTGCTGGCCCAGGCGCGAGGAGCCGAGCCCGAGCGGCCGCCCCGGCTCGTCAAGGGCAGCCATATCGTCGTGCCGCGCCGCTATCCGGGCGAGCACGCCTATATCTTCCAGAACCCGGACAAGCGCATCGTCTTCGCCATTCCCTATGAGCGGGATTTCACGCTGATCGGCACCACCGACGTACCGTGGCATGGCGATCCCGCCGCGCCCGCGATCGACGAGGAGGAAACCGCCTATCTGTGCGAGAGCGTCAACCGCTACCTCGCCGATCGGGTGCGGCCCGAAGACGTGGTGTGGAGCTATGCGGGCATCCGCCCCCTGTTCGACGACGGCGAGGCGAATGCCTCGGCGGTGACGCGCGATTATGTGCTGAAGCTGGGCGAGGCGGAGGCGCCGCAGATCCTCTCCTGCTTCGGGGGCAAGATCACCACCTGCCGGCGGCTCGCCGAGCATGCGCTGGAGAAGCTCGCGCCTTTCCTGCCGGCGATGGGCCGCCCCTGGACGGCGGATGCGCCGCTGCCGGGCGGCGACATCGCCGATTTCGACGCCTTTCTTGCGGAGGTGAGGGAGCGTTGGCCTTTTCTTTCCGAGGCGACCTCGTTGCGGCTGGCCGGCGCCTACGGAACCCGGATCGGGCGCGTGCTGGGCGGGGCGGGAATGCCGGCCGATCTCGGCGAGGATATGGGCGGCGGGCTCCATGCCCGCGAGGTGGATTATCTGGTCGCGCAGGAATGGGCGCGGACGGCGGAGGATATTCTCTGGCGTCGCTCCCGGCTGGGCCTGCATGTTCCGCCCGGCACGGCGGAGCGGATCGATCGATATCTGGCGGCGGGCGCAAGCGCGCGAACGGAGGTGCGATGACCACGCGGCACATTCTCGCCATCGATCAGGGCACGACATCCACGCGGAGCATCGTCTTCGACACGCGCGGCGCGCCGATGGCGGTCGCCCGGCGCGAGTTCGCGCAGCATTATCCGCATCCCGGCTGGGTCGAACATGATGCCGAGGACATCTGGCGCGACACGCTCGCCGTCATGCGCGAGGCGATCGCCGGGGCCGGGCTTGCCGCCCGCGATATCGCCGCGATCGGCATCACCAACCAGCGCGAAACGGCCGTGGTGTGGGATCGCGCGACCGGCGAGCCGATCCACCGGGCGATCGTCTGGCAGGATCGCCGCGGCGCGCCTCTGTGCGAGCGGTTGCGGCGGGAAGGCCATGAGGCGCTGGTGCGGGAGAGAAGCGGGCTGCTGCTCGATCCCTATTTCTCCGCGACCAAGCTCGCCTGGCTGCTCGATCATGTCGAGGGCGCGCGAGCGCGGGCGGAGGCGGGCGAACTCGCCTTCGGCACGATCGACAGTTTCCTGCTGTGGCGGCTGACCGGCGGCAGTGTGCATGCGACCGACGCCACCAATGCCTCCCGCACCCTGCTGTTCGACATTCATCGCCAGCGCTGGTGCCCGGAGCTGTGCGCGCTGTTCGGCGTGCCGGAAGCGATGCTGCCGGAGGTGAGGGACAATGCCGCGTGCTTCGACGCGACGCAGCCCGGCCTGCTCGGCGCGGCCGTTCCCGTCACCGGCATGGCGGGGGATCAGCAGGCGGCGATGATCGGGCAAGCTTGTTTCGCGCCGGGATCGGCGAAGGCGACCTACGGCACCGGCTGTTTCCTGCTGATGAATACGGGGGACAAGGCGATCGCTTCCGATCATCGCCTGCTCGCCACCGTCGCCTATCGTCTCGCGGGCCGCGTGACCTATGCGCTGGAAGGATCGATCTTCGTCGCGGGCGGGGCGGTGAAATGGCTGCGCGACGGCCTCGGCCTCATCACCCATGCGTCCGACACCAATGACATGGCGACCCAGGTGGAGGACAATGGGGGGGTCTATATGGTGCCCGCCTTCGTCGGCCTCGGCGCACCGCACTGGCAGCCGGATGCGCGCGGGCTGCTGACCGGCCTCACGCTCGGCACCACCGCCGCGCATGTGGCCCGCGCCGCGCTGGAGGCGGTGGCCTACCAGACGCATGATCTCGCCGAGGCGATGCGGCAGGACGGCGCGGGCGAGCTTCAGGCGCTGCGCGTCGATGGCGGCATGGCGGCGAACGACTGGCTCTGCCAGTTCCTCGCCGATCTGCTCGGCCTGCCCGTCGAGCGTCCGGCGATGCTGGAGACGACCGCGCTGGGCGCCGCCTTCCTCGCCGGCATCGGCATCGGCCTGTGGGAGGGGCCGCAGGCGATCGCCGCGCTGCCGCGGGCGATGGATCGGTTCGATCCCAGGCCCGGCTTCGACGATCGCGAGGCTTTGCTCACAGGCTGGCGTCGCGCGCTCGCGCAGATGCGGGCCTGAGCCGGCCGGAACGCCGGGGCGCCTGGGGCGAAACGCCCTCGCAACGCCATCGAGCGGCAAATCCAGATATTGAGCGCGCGCCCCGCTTGCCGGCCGCCGACTGTCCGGTTCCCCGGTCCTGCCAAAAGGATTCTGGGGAAGGGCAAAGGAACATTTGCTGGTTCCGCCCCGCGCGGGTGCGCATGATGCGGGCCTGCCAAGGAGATTCATATGTCCATTCAGCTCGGCCAGATTGCCCCCGATTTCGAGGCTGACAGCACGCAGGGACGCATCCGCTTCCATGATTGGCTCGGATCGTCCTGGGGCCTGTTCTTCAGCCATCCCAAGGATTACACGCCGGTCTGCACCACCGAGCTCGGCGAGGTGGCGCGGCTGCGCCCCGAATGGGAGAAGCGTAACGTCAAGACGATCGGCCTCTCGGTCGATCCGGTCGACTCGCATCATGGCTGGGAGAAGGACATCGAATCCACCCAGGGCCAGAAGCTCGATTATCCGATGATCGCCGACCATGATCAGAAGGTCGCCCAACTCTATGGCATGATCCATCCGGAAGCCGATCCCACCGTCACCGTGCGTTCGGTGTTCGTGATCGATCCGAACAAGAAGGTGCGGCTGATCCTCACCTATCCCCCCAGCACGGGCCGCAACTTCGCCGAAGTTCTGCGCGCGATCGACAGCCTCCAGCTCACCGACAAGCAGTCCGTGGCGACGCCGGTGAACTGGGAGCCGGGCGACGAGGTCATCATCTCGCCCAAGCTTTCGGACGAGGAGGCGAAGGCTCGCTTCCCGCAGGGCTTCCGTACGCTCAAGCCCTATCTGCGCTACGTCGATCTGGAGAAAGCCTGAGTCCGGCGGCTCCGTCCGGGCGAACCGGGCGGAGCCGCGCCGCAATAAGCGAGCGCGCGCAGCCGTCCGCCCGCATCTCGATGCGGCGGCATGGGCGAACTGATCATTGCCTGAAATCGGCCGGGCGCAAGGATCGCAGGCCTGCCCTCCGCGGCCGCCGTCAGCGGCGGATCGCCTGTATTTCTCCCCTTCGCGGCGAGCCGTCGGCCGCCTGCTCTTCCATCCCGGCGATCACGGCGCAGTCGCGGCCGCGGCGCTTGCCCGCGTAGAGAGCGGCGTCCGCTTCATCGAGGAGCTGCGCCAGCGTCGCGCCGGATCGCGCCGGAGCGAGGCCGATGGTGACGGAGGCGGCAAGCTCCGGCCGATCGAGGCGGCGCGCCCTGTTTTTCACCGCCGCGCGGATGGCGCCGGCGACGGTCCGTGCGTGAACGGCGTCGGGGCCGCGCAGGAGGGCCGCGAATTCGTCCCCGCCGATCCGCCAGATCAGATCGGGCTCGCTGAGACACGCCCGGGCCGCCGCCGCGACATCGACGAGAAGCCGGTCGCCCGCCGCATGGCCCACGGCGTCGTTGACGGCCTTGAATCCGTCCACGTCCATCAGCAGCAGCATCGGCCGGGGTTCGCCGGCGCGCGCCTCCTCCACGAGCGGGCGGCCCTGGATCTCGAAGGCGTGGCGATTGCCGATGCCGGTGAGATTGTCGGTCAGGGCCAGCTTGCGGTCGACGAGCGCCTGCCTGTCCCGCATCGCGGCGACGATCAGGGTGGAAAGGCCGGCCGAGAACAGGATCGTCTCGAACGCCAGCATCGCCGCCCAGATGCTGAGCGCCGATTCCGGGCTGTCGGCGGTGAAGCCGAGCGTAGGCCCCCAGAGGGCGCGCGCCGCGTAGAAGCCGGCGTGGAGCAGGCAGAGCCAGGCGGCGGCGCGTCTCGCCCTTTCTTCCGGCCTGGCGCCGCCCGCCAGTTCGCCGGCGATCAGGATCGCATAGCCGGAGATCAGCAGCGAGGCGATCGGCATCCGCAGCGCCACCGATATCTGCGCTCCTCCGACCAGTATCAGCCAGAGCAGCGCTCCGGTGGCGACGAGAAGGAGGAGCGGCCGTCGTCCGGCGAGGCGCCGCGCGCCGGCATAGGCGGAGCCGTAAGCCAGCAGGAACAGGATATTGGCGAGATCCCTGGGCAGGGCGAGCGCCTTGTCCGGGGCCGCGATCATCAGGGTGAAGCCGATCGCGCCGAGCAGGAAGGCGGCGACCCACCAGCGCCGATCGGTGCGCGCCGTGTCGCCCATCGCCAGCATGGCGAGGGCGAACATGATCAGCGCGGTGGCCGATACGGTCAGCAGGGTGGCGGGATCGAAGCCCATCATCATCCGCAAGCGTTGGAGAATGGGACAGGCGGATAAGGCGGAAGGTTTAAGCTTTACCGAATGGCCGTCCCGCTTCGTGCTTTCGCTCCGCCGGACGGGAAGTAGGTGCGGCTTGCGCCGTTCAGCGGCCGCCCCACCGCCAGCGCCATCCGCCCTCGGTCTTCATGGCGGTGACGATCAGGAAGACGATGATGCAGGCGGCCATCGCGATCCAGCGCGGCGCTCCAGTGAGCAGGCGCGCGGCGGCGGCGAAAGCGGCGATGAACAGGAGGGTTGCGGCCCAGCCCTGCCAGCGGATCGGCAGCGACGCGCCGTAGCCGTAGCGCTTGGCGGCGAACCACGGGGTGGACGAACCTCTGGCCATCGGCTCCAGCTCCTTTGCCGCGATCAACGCGCGCGCCGCCGTTACGTTCGCGCGGGCTCACCAAGGGTGAATGCGCGCCTTAATATCGTCTCATATACATCAGAAAGTGAACGGATATCTTCCACCGACGCCGCCTCGTCCAGCTTGTGCATGGTGGCGTTGGGCAGGCCGAACTCCACCGTCGGCGCGATTCGCGAGAGGAAGCGCGCGTCCGATGTGCCGCCGGAGGTGGAGAGCTTCGCCTCCAGCCCCGTCACCTCGCGGATCGCGCCCGTCACCAGATCGGAAAGCGTGCCGGGCGGGGTGAGGAAGGCCTCGCCCGAGATCAGCGCCTCCACCGTCGCGCGCGGAGCTTCCTCGGCGGCGATGCGACGGATTTCCGATTCCAATACAGCGCCTTGATGGATATCGTTGAAACGGATGTTGAGCCGCGCGCGCGCATGTCCGGGGATGACATTGTGCGCCGGATTGCCCACCTCCAGTTCGGTGACTTCGAGGTTGGAGGGCTGGAACCATGCGTTCCCCCGATCCAGCTCCCAGCGCTCCAGCCGATCGAGGATGCGGACCAGCCGGGGAATCGGATTGTCGGCGAGATGCGGATAGGCGACGTGGCCCTGCGTGCCCGGCAGGTCGATCCAGGCGTTGATCGAGCCGCGCCGGCCGATCTTGATGGTGTCGCCCAGCCGCGCCTCGGACGTGGGCTCGCCGACCAGGATCATGTCGGGCCGGAGCCCGCGCTCGTTCAGCCACTCGATGATCGCGCGGGTGCCGTGGATCGCCGGCCCCTCCTCGTCGCCGGTGATGAGCAGGCTGAGCGAGCCGCGATGATCGTCCAAGCGCGCCGAGGCGGCGGTGAAGGCGGCGATCGCGCCCTTCATATCCACCACGCCGCGCCCGTAGAGCAGGCTCCCCCGCTCCTCGGCGGTGAAGGCGTCGCCCGTCCAGCCCTT
>DASSTK010000453.1:0-2311 GCA_035707945.1 Sphingomonas sp. | reverse complement strand
CGGCCGAGACCAGCAGGTAGAAGATGGTGCAGATCAGCAAGCTGCCGATCAGCCCGATCGGCACGTTGCGCTGCGGGTTCTTGGTCTCCTCCGCCGCAGTCGACACCGCGTCGAAGCCGACATAGGCGAAGAAGATCGAGGAGGCCGCGCCGACCACGCCGATCGTGCCCCAGCCGTTGGGGATGAAGGGATGGAACTCCGCCCCCTTCACCACCGGCAGGGTCAGCGCGCAGAACAACGTCAGCGCCGCGATCTTGATCGCCACCAGAACGGCGTTGACCCGCGCGCTTTCGGTGGTGCCGATCATCAGCAGGCCGGTGATCAGGATCGAGATGCCGACCGCCGGCAGGTTGATGACGCCGCCCTGGCTGGGGCTCAGGGTCAAGGCGCGGGGCACGTCCACGCCCCATGAATGCAGCAATCCCACGAAATAGCCGGACCAGCCGACCGCCACCGCGCTCGCGCCCACCGCATATTCGAGGATCAGCGCCCAGCCGACCATCCAGGCGAGGATCTCGCCCACCACGGCATAGGTGTAGGTGTAGGCGGAGCCCGCCACCGGCACCATCGAGGCGAGCTCGGCATAGCAGAGCGCCGCCACGCCGCAGACGAAGCCGGCGATGATGAAGCTGATCATCATGCCGGGCCCGGCCTTCTGCGCGGCCTCCGATGTCAGCACGAAGATGCCGGTTCCGATCACCGCGCCGATGCCGAGCATGGTGAGCTGGAACGGCCCCAGCGTGCGTTTGAGCGATTTCTTCTCCGCGGTCGCCAGGATCGCGTCCAGCGGCTTGATACGGCCGAAAAGCATTGAGTTATCCCCTCGATCGGCGCGCCTCGCGGGCGGCCGCCACTCTCTGGCGCGCGAGCCTAGTCGCTATTTATCGCCGCGCAAGCCCGTCCGCGCCAGCATCGGCCCGAGGGGCGCGCCGCCGAAGATATGGACATGGAGGTGCGGCACTTCCTGATGGCTGTCCGGTCCGGTATTGGCGAGCAGCCGGTAGCCGGGCGCGACCAGCCCGTTCTCCCGCGCCACCGTTCCCACCGCGCGCACGAACCCGGCGATCTCCGCCTCGCTCGCGTTGGCCGAGAAATCGTCCCACGACACATAGCGCCCTTTCGGGATCACCATAATATGCACCGGCGCCTGCGGGTTGATGTCGTGAAAGGCGAGCGCGTGCGCGTCCTCATACACCTTCCGGCACGGAATCTCCCCGCGCAGGATCCGCGCGAAGATGTTGGCGTCGTCATAGGGCAGGGTGGCGTCGATGGGCATGGACTATCCGTAACCGATTTGGTTCAAATCGTCAAGATCACCCCTTGCGGATCAGCGGGCGGCGCGGGGCGGGGGCGCCGGAGGCGAGCTTGCCGGGCGTGAAATCGGGCTCCGGCTCCGGGGCCAGCGCGGGGGCGGTGGGGGTGAGGCGGCGGGAGGCTTTCTCGGCGAGGCCGGAGGTGCCCTCGCGGCGATCGAGCTCGGCCAGCACCTGCGCCAGCGGCACGCCTTGCGCGTCGAGCAGCACCAGCAGGTGAAAGAGCAGGTCGGCCGCCTCGCCGGCCAGCGCCTGCTTGTCTCCGGTGAGCGCGGCGATCACCGTCTCCACCGCCTCCTCGCCCAGCTTCTGGGCGATCTTGGGCAGCCCCCTGGCGTGCAGCGAGGCGACGTAGGAGGAAGCGGGGTCGGCGGAGCGCCGGGCGGCGATGGCGGCTTGCAGCCTGTCGAGCGTATCGGCCATGCCCGCGTCCATGCGGCGGGCCGGGGCGGCGGTCAACCGCCGGGCGCGCTCAATCGCGCTTGCGCGACTGAAGCTTGCGACCGATCACGATTCCCGCCGCGCCGAGCAGGAACAGCACCGCGTCGGTCGGCTCCGGCACGGAAGTCGCCCCGCCCGAGGAGCTCGGCGCGGGAGCGGTGCCGCCCGACGAGCCGCCCCAGGGCCAGAAATGGTGCCGCGCCATCGCCGGCGACGCGGCCATGAGCGCGAAGCCCGAAGCCAATGCGATGAGCGCCGTCTTGCGAAGCATGTGCCTTACCCCTTGCGAGTCGGGGAAAGCCTAGGAAGGGCGCGGCGGCCGGACAACGCCGCCGTCGCGGCCGGACTGTCCCGCCCGTGCCAGAACGGGCCAGCTAGGCGCGCCCGCGCACCGGCAGGCCCGCGGCGGCGAGCGCGGCGTGGGCTTCCGCCACGCTATATTGGCCGAAGTGGAAGATCGAGGCGGCGAGCACGGCGGAGGCGTGGCCCTGGGCCACCCCCTCGACGAGATGATCGAGATCGCCCACGCCGCCGCTGGCGATCACCGGCACGCTGAC
>DASSTK010000452.1:0-4152 GCA_035707945.1 Sphingomonas sp. | reverse complement strand
CAATCCGTGCCAACTCCACTCCAGCTGTCCGAGCAACTGTTCAAATTGAACAATGTCTCGCCACGCGAACAACACGGCCATCAATGCAAAAATAAAAAACCACATCCAGGCGCTGCGCCGAGAGCGTTTCAGCTCTTGTGCTTCGATATAGGCGTTCACCGGTCACACTCCCCGAACACGATGTCGATTGCGCCAAGGATGGCGGTGGTGTCGGCGAGCATGTGGCCCTTCGACATGAAGTCCATCGCCTGCAGATGGCTGAACGCGGTCGGCCGGATCTTGCAGCGATAGGGTTTGTTCGACCCGTCCGACACCATGTAGATGCCGAACTCGCCCTTGGGGCTCTCGGTCGCGACATACACTTCGCCGGCGGGGACGTGATAGCCCTCGGTGAACAGCTTGAAGTGATGGATCAGCGCCTCCATCGACTGCTTCATCTCGCCGCGCTTAGGCGGGCCGACCTTGCGGTCGAGCGTCATCACCGGCCCTTCGGGCATTTCGGCGAGGCACTGCTTGATGATCCGCGCCGACTGACGGACCTCCTCGACGCGCACCATGAAGCGGTCGTAGCAATCGCCGCGCGTGCCGACCGGAATCTCGAAATCCATCCGGTCGTAGACGTCATAGGGCTGCGACTTGCGCAAATCCCACGGGATACCCGCCGCGCGGATCATCGGACCCGAGAAGCCCCAGCGGATCGCGTCGTCGCGGCTCACCACGGCGATATCGACGTTGCGCTGCTTGAAGATGCGGTTGTCGGCGACCAGGCTGATCGCATCCTCGAACAATCGCGGCAGCCGCGTGTCCAGCCAGTCGCCGATATCGGCGAGCAGCTTCAAGGGCGCATCCTGATGCACCCCGCCGACGCGGAAATAATTCGAGTGCATCCGCGCGCCCGACACGCGCTCGAAGAAGTTGAGGCAGTCCTCGCGGATTTCGAACAGCCACAGGTTCGGCGTCATCGCGCCGACATCCATGATGTGGCTGCCGATGTTGAGCATGTGGTTCGAGATGCGCGTCAGCTCGGCGAACAGCACGCGGAGGTATTGCGCGCGCAGCGGCACCTCGAGGTCGAGCAGCTTCTCGACCGCGAGCACGAAACTGTGCTCCATGCACAAGGGCGAGCAATAATCGAGGCGATCCATGTACGGGAGCGCCTGCGCGTAGGTCTTGTATTCGATCAGCTTCTCGGTGCCGCGGTGGAGCAGCCCGATATGCGGATCGATCCGGTCGATGATCTCGCCGTCCAGCTCCATGACGAGGCGCAGCACGCCGTGCGCCGCCGGATGCTGCGGGCCGAAGTTGATCGTGTAGTTCTGGATCGTGACGTCGCCGGTGGTCGGGTCGATCGCGTTCTCGTCCTCGAGCAATTGCTCGAGATACGGGTCGGGCTGCATGCCGATCGCGTCGGCGGGCGGATGCGCGAGGGTCTCGTCAGCCATGAGCGGCTCCCATTCTTCCCCGGCGAAGGCCGGGGTCCAGCATCGGGCCGGTCGCAACTGGGCTCCGGCCTTCGCCGGGGAAGGAGAGAATCATCATCATTGGTTCTGCCCCTTGCCCGGGGTTGGCACCACGTCCGGGTCCTTGGGCTTCTCTTCGGGCTTGTTGTCGGGATCGGCCTTGCCCGCGCCGGTCTGCGCCGGGCTTTCGGTCGTCTTGGGCTGCTTCGCCTTCGCCTCGGGAGACTTGGCGGCGTCGGCCTTCTGGATCTGGTCGGCGGTCACCGGCGAGGGCGCGCCCTTCGCCTCGGGCAGCTTCGCCTTCTCGTCGCCGGGCAGGATATATTCCGCCCCCTCCCACGGGCTCATGAAGTCGAACGTGCGGAAGTCCTGCGCCAGCTGCACCGGCTCATAGACGACCCGCTTCGCCTCTTCCGAATAGCGCAGCTCGACATAGCCCGTCAGCGGGAAGTCCTTGCGCTGCGGATGCCCGCGGAAGCCGTAATCGGTCAGGATGCGGCGCAGGTCGGGATTGCCGTCGAACAGCACCCCGTACATGTCGTAGACCTCGCGCTCGAGCCACCCGGCCACCGGCCAGACGCCCGTCACCGACGGCACAGGCTTCACCTCATCGGTGGTCACCCGCACCTGGATACGGTGGTTGCGCGTCAGGCTGAGCAGACAATAGACGCACTCGAACCGCTCCTCGCGGTCGGGATAATCGACGCCCGCAATGTCCATCAGCTGCTGATAATCGAGCCCCGGCGTGTCGCGCAGCGCGGTCAGCGCAGGCACGATCGACGCGCGATCGACATAGAGCGTCACCTCGCCGACGCGGTCCTGCGACGACAGCAGCATATCGCCCAGCGCCGCGGTCGCAGCCTCGATCGTCGCGCCGTTCAACTCGGCGGCATAGGCAGGAGCCGGCGCCCTCATGCCAAGTCCCCGTTCGCCCTGAGCCTGTCGAAGGGCGAGTTCTCGCGGGGTCGGGCTTCGACAAGCTCAGCCCGAACCGGGAGAAGGACACAGCCGCTCATCGCTCGATCGTCCCGCTGCGGCGAATCTTCCGCTGCAGCTGCATGATCCCGTAGAGCAGCGCCTCGGCGGTCGGCGGGCAGCCCGGCACGTAGATATCGATCGGCACGATCCGGTCGCAGCCGCGCACCACCGAATAGCTGTAGTGATAATAGCCGCCGCCGTTGGCGCAGCTCCCCATCGAGATGACGTATTTGGGGTTCGACATCTGATCGTAGACCTTGCGCAAGGCCGGCGCCATCTTGTTGCACAGCGTTCCCGCGACGATCATCACGTCGGACTGGCGCGGAGACGCGCGCGGAGCCGCCCCGAACCGCTCAAGGTCATAGCGCGGCATGTTCACGTGGATCATCTCGACCGCGCAGCAGGCGAGGCCGAAGGTCATCCACCACAACGAGCCGGTGCGCGCCCATTTGAACAGCTCCTCCGCCGAGGTGACGAGGAAGCCCTGATCGGTCAGCTCGCTGTTCAGATCGTTGAAGAACGTCTGGTCGGGCGGCACGATCGACGCGCCGGTCGGCCGCGGAAGCTCGACGGGTCCGGAATGCGGTCTCATTCCCAATCCAACGCTCCCTTCTTCCAGGCATAGGCGAGGCCCAGCGCGAGTTCGGCGATGAACACCATCATCGCGATCCACGCGGTCCAGCCAAGGTGGAACACCGAGACCGCCCAGGGATAGATGAACGCCGCCTCGAGATCGAAGACGATGAACAGAATCGCGATCAGATAGAAGCGGACGTCGAACTGGCTGCGCGGGTCCTCGAACGCCGGAAAGCCGCACTCATATTCGCTGAGCTTTTCGGGATTGGGCTTGTGCGATCCGGTCGCGCGCGCGGCGAGCATCGGCAGCACCACGAAGGCGGTCGACAGCAGCAACGCGACGCCGAGAAACAGCAGGATCGGCAGATATTGCGACAAGTCGGGCAAGGGCTTTCTCGCGAGGGACGGTGGGTTCGGGCGGGCTTCTAGGCCGATGACCCGAGAGGGGCAAGGGTCCCGCCGGTGAGAATGACTCGCAACTACGCGCCCGCCACGCGGTAGTCCGCAAGATAGCGTCAGGGCCGTCTAATCGCCGCTATGCCTCGTCGTAGGATGCGCCCTGCCACGCGTCATCCCCGCGAAAGCGGGGACCCAGCTCCTGCGGCTCCCCGAGGAGCCACGCGCAGGAGATGGGCTCCCGCTCTCGCGGGAGTGACGGTTAAAGGCCGCATAGGCTCAAACCTCGCCTCAGGCCCCCTTCTCCAGCTCATCGGCCAGCGCCGTCGCGCCGTAAACCTTGCGCAGCGCCTCGTTCACCGCCGCCGCCGAGACCGACACCGCCCGGTTGAGCTTGGGATCGTAGCCATAGTCCCCGCCCAGGCTGTGGATGTTGCCGTCGAAGATAGCCCCGATCACCTCTCCTCGCGCGTTGATCAGCGGCGATCCCGAATTGCCGCCGATGATGTCGTTCGAGGTCGAGATGTCGAACACCGTGTTCGGGTTGAGCTTGTCCTTCGCAGCCACCCAGCGCGGATCGAGATCGAACGGCGGATTGCCCGTCGCCCGCTCGTATAACCCCTTGAAATAGGTGAACGGCGGCACCGTCTGCCCATTATAGGTCCACCCCTCGATCTTGCCGTAGGACAGCCGCAGCGTGAAGGTCGCGTCGGGATAGATGCTGTCGCCATAGACTGCGAAG
>DASSTK010000451.1:0-2909 GCA_035707945.1 Sphingomonas sp. | reverse complement strand
GGCGCGTCGACCATCGCCGAGCTGACCGCCGCCGGCCGCCCCGCCATCCTCGTGCCGCTGCCTTCCGCGATGGACGATCACCAGACCGCCAATGCCCGCGAGATGGCGGCGACGGGCGGCGCGGCCTCGATCCCGCAATCGGCCTTCACCCCGCAGCGGCTGGCCAAGCAGATGCAGAAGATGGCGCTGGAGCCGGGCGCGCTGGAAAACGCCGCCCGTCGCGCACGGGAGGCGGGCTATCCCGAAGCCACGCGCGATCTCGCCGATCTCGTGGAAAATCTCGCGGGCCCGCGCGAAGCGCCGGTCGGCTCTCGATCCCAGGTCAAGGAAGCGTTTGCGTGAAGGGCGTCGCCACCGACATCGGCACCATCCATTTCATCGGCATCGGCGGCATCGGCATGTCCGGCATCGCCGAGGTCATGCACAATCTCGGCTACAGCGTGCAGGGATCGGACGTGGCGGAAAGCTACGTCGTCGAGGGTCTGCGCAAGCGCGGCATCAAGGTGATGATCGGGCATGACGCCGCCAATCTCGGCGATGCCGCCGTGGTCGTCACCTCCACCGCGATCAAGCGCGGCAATCCGGAGGTGGAGGCGGCGCTGGCGGGTCGCATTCCCGTCGTCCGCCGCGCCGAGATGCTGGCGGAGCTGATGCGCCTCAAGTCTACCGTCGCGGTGGCGGGCACGCACGGCAAGACGACCACCACCTCGATGGTCGCCGCCCTGCTCGACGCGGGCGGCGTGGACCCGACAGTCATCAACGGCGGCATCATCAACAGCTACGGCTCGAACGCGCGGCTGGGCGCGTCGGACTGGATGGTGGTGGAGGCGGACGAGAGCGACGGCAGCTTCCTGCGCCTGGACGGCACCTATGCAATCGTCACCAATATCGATCCCGAGCATCTCGATCATTACGGCTCGTTCGACAAGGTGAAGGACGCCTTCATCGAGTTCGTCGAGAATGTGCCCTTCTACGGCGCGGCTTTGCTCTGCCTCGATCATCCCGAGGTGCAGGCGATCATCCCGCGCGTGCGCGATCGCCGCGTCGTCACCTACGGTTTCGCGGCGCAGGCCGACGTGCGCGGTGTCAACGTCACGCCGATCCCCGGCGGCAACCGCTTCGAGGCGATCATCCGCCACCGCGACGGCACGACGCGTTCGATCGAAGGCATCGAGCTTCCCATGCCCGGCCGCCATAACGTCTCCAACGCGCTCGCCGCGATCGGCGTGGCGCTGGAATTGGGCGTGCCGGACGCAACGATCCGCACCGGCTTCGCCCAGTTCGGCGGGGTCAAGCGGCGCTTCACCAGGGTCGGCGAGGTGGATGGCGCTGTGATTATCGACGATTACGGCCACCACCCGGTCGAGATCCGCGCGGTGCTGTCGGCGGCGCGCGAGGGCGCGAAGGGCCGGGTGATCGCGGTCGTACAGCCGCACCGCTTCACCCGCCTGCACGATCTGATGGAGGAGTTCCAGCAGGCCTTCAACGACGCCGATATGGTCTATGTCGCCCCCGTCTATGCCGCCGGCGAGCAGCCGATCGAGGGCGTCGACGCGGACGCGCTGGTGGCGGGGCTGCGCCGCCGCGGCCATCGTTCCGCCAACTCCATCGCAGGCCCCGACGCGCTGGCGAAGGAGCTGGCCGGGGTCGTCAAGCCCGACGACATGGTCATCTGCCTCGGCGCGGGCGACATCACCAAGTGGGCCGCCGGCCTCGCCTCCGCCGTCGAGGCGGAGCGGAGCAGGACGGAGGCGGCGGCGTGAGCGCGCAACCCAAAATCCTCCCCGCTCGCGGGGAGGGGGACCAGCCGCAGGCTGGTGGAGGGGGGCTTGCCGCGAGCGAAGCGCTGGCGGTGGGCCCCCTCCACCATGCTTCGCATGGTCCCCCTCCCCGTGCCGGGGAGGATTTGCCGACGCCGCGCGGTCGCCTTACCGCTGACGCGCCGCTCGCGCCGCTCGTCTGGTTCAAGACGGGCGGTGCGGCCGAGTGGCTGTTCGAGCCGGCCGATGTCGACGATCTCTCTGACTTCCTCGCCGATTGCGATCCGGCGACGCCGGTGATGGGCCTCGGCCTCGGCTCCAACCTGATCGTGCGCGACGGCGGCGTGCCGGGCGTGGTGGTGCGGCTGGGCAAGGCCTTCGCCAAGGTTGAGCAACTCGACGCGACGACGTTCCGCTGCGGCGGCGGGGCGAGCGGCATCCTCGTCTCCTCCGCCGCGCGGGACGCGGGCGTGGCCGGCATCGAGTTCCTGCGCTCGATTCCCGGCACGGTGGGCGGTTTCGTCCGCATGAACGGCGGCGCTTACGGCCGCGAGGTGAAGGACATCTTCTTGGAATGCGAGGTCGTGCTGCGCTCGGGCGAGCGGCGCACGCTCTCTCGCGCCGATCTCGGCTACAGCTACCGCCACAGCGCACTTCCCGAAGGCGCGATCGTGGTCAGCGCCACCTTCCGGGGCGAACCCGGTGAACCCGCCGCGATCAAGGCGGAGATGGACCGCATCGCCGTCGAGCGCGAAGCCTCGCAGCCGCTCCGCTCGCGCACCGGCGGCTCCACCTTCAAGAACCCGCCGGGCACGAAGGCCTGGAAGGAGATCGACGCCGCCGGCTGTCGGGGCCTGCGCATCGGCGATGCGCAGGTGTCGGAGAAGCATTGCAACTTCCTCCTCAACCTCGGCGCCGCTACCTCCGCCGAAATCGAGGAGCTGGGCGAGGAAGTCCGCCGCCGCGTGAAGGCGGCGAGCGGCATCGAGCTGGAATGGGAGATACAGCGGGTGGGCGAGCTTCTCCCCTCCCGCTTGCGGGAGGGGCCGGGGGTGGGCCCGCGCTCAAATCCGGGCGCCTCCGCCGATAGCGTGAGCCCACCCCCCGACCCCCTCCCGCAAGCAGGAGGGGGAGAATGACCAAACCCCT
>DASSTK010000450.1:0-3164 GCA_035707945.1 Sphingomonas sp. | reverse complement strand
GCCGGCTCGGCGTCGCCGATACCGCTCGCCGCCACCATCACCGGCGCGCCGATCGCGCTCGCCGGCAGCGTACAGCCCGCCAGCGTCGCCGGATCGAGCAGCACGAAGCGCTCGCTTGGGCCGTGCCCCTCGATCGCCCATTCGGTGCCGCGCCGCCCGCGCAGCAGGCGGCTCAGCCGCCAGCGCTTCGGCGCGATCGGCTCGGCCGATCCGAACTGGACGATCTCATCGCCGATCAGCGCCAGATTGGCGGTCGCCGAGACGCCGAGTGTCGCCTCGTCCGCCAGCGCCATATTGTCGTTGAGCAACTCCACCTCGACCGTGGACGCCTCGTCCGCCAGCCACGGATCAGCGGCCGGAAGCGCCGTAACCGCCGTTCCCCTCACCGCCGCCGGCGCGGTCGTGCCGATCGGTTTCCAGCTCGCGCCGCCATTGAGGCTGCCGAGCAGGCTCGCCCGCCGCCACCCGGCCGAAGCCCCCGCCGCCGCGATCAGAAGGGTCGGCGCGTTCGCCGGATCGTCGCCGAGCGCAGGCAGATCGAGCAGCGACAGCGTGGTCGGCCCCTGCGGCAGGTCGGGCTCTGAAACCCCGAGACCCGGATCGGCGGCGGCGATCTTGGCACCGGCAGGCGGCAGACGCACCGCATCCAGCGTCGCCACCATCGCCTCGAAGCGCCGCCGCGTCACCCGCCACGTCCCCGTCTCGCCGGGCAAGGTGAGGAGCGCCCCCGCGCCGATGCCGAGCCGCCGCCACGGCAGGCTCAGGCTCGCGCCCGCGCGGGCCGCCCATTCGCGCGCCAGCCGCGCCTCGGCGATCGCCTTGGCCGAAGGCGCCTCCACCGCGGCGGGAAGTTCGATCGCCCCCGCCCGCCGCGCGCTCGCCTCGCGCCGCGCGGTCTGCAACCCCTGCTGATAATCGAGCGCCGGATCATAATAAGCCACCGCGATCGCCTCGTTGAGCGTGCCCGCCGCCTGCCGATCGATCGTCAGCCGCGCCGCCTTGCCTGCTTCCGCCGCGCCCAACTCGCCCGCGTCGATCGCGATCGGCGGCGCGGCCTCGTCGACCAGCGCCAGCCCCTCGCCCGTATCGGCGAAGACGACCGGCAGCGCGTGGCCCAGTCCTTCGATCGCGCCGCGCACGCTGTCCCCGCCCGCCGCATAGCCGACCAGCGAGGGCCCGCCCTCGCCCCGGATCGCGCCGTCCGAAAGCGCGGCGGCGATCGCCCCGATCGCCACCGGCCCGGGGTCCGCCGTCACCTCGAAGCTGAGCGACGGAATGCGGTTGCCGAAATCGCCGAGTTGCAAGTCCTCGAATACGGCGTAGGCCACGCCCCGATGCGCCGGCGTCGCGCCGATCCCCTCGGCAGACGCGATCAGCGGATCGGGCTCCTGCGCTTCATCCCCAAGATAAAGCCGGAACGCGCCCAGCTCGCTCTTCCAGTCGCCCGCTTCCCCGCGCAGCAGATTGCCGTCCGCCCAGATGCGCCCCACGCTGCGGATCGCGCGACCCGAAAGCGCCACCGCGAAGGAGGCGGAATAGCTGTAGCTGGTCGTCTTCGGCCGCCCCTTGCCGCCCGAATGGTGGACGTCCTCCTTGAGATCGGTCGCCCAGATCACCGTGCCCGCGATCCGCATTCTCCCGAACAGACGCGGCAGTTCGCTGCCGTAGCGGCTCTGCTGGACGGCGAGGCTGCCGAGCCGCGCGCCCTTCGCCGCGCGCGGGCTGAACAGCGCGCGATCGACCTGGTTGCCGATCACCGCCCCGATCGCGCCCCCGATCGGCCCGCCCACCAGCGTCCCCACCGCCCCCAGCACCAAGGTCGCCATGCGTATCTCCACAGTCCATAGCCGTCATTGGATCGAAGCTATCCGCCACGCCCCCGCCATCGGCCACTGGGGTTCCCCCGGCGTCTCCACCACCCGCCGCAGCCCGGCGTCGGCATGGATGAAGCCCCGCTCCGTCCGGATCGCGAGGTGGAGCTGGAAGGGTCCGCTGACGAGCAGCAGCAGATCGCCCGCCCGCTGCCCGTCCGCCCGCGCCAGCCCCAGCGCATCGATCCGCGCTGCGACAGTCTCGGGATCGCCTCCACGCAGCGCATAGCCGCTCGGAACCGCCCCTTTCAGCCGCCCGGCATAGGCGAACGCCGCCAGCCCCACGCAATCGAGGCCCGTCTCCGGCTCCCGCCCATGCAAGCGGAACCGCGCGCCCACGCACGCCCGCGCGGCGGCGACGATCTCATCCTGTCCCATAGCGCGTCAGCAGATCATTGCCCGGCAGATAGGGCTCGCCCCGGAAGTTCACGGCATTGCCGAACCGTTCGCGGCACGTCGCGAAGCGCCGGTCGCAACCTTCCGTCAGCTCCACCAGCGCGCCCTCCTCGAACGCCGCCGGCGGCGCATCGCGCAGCACGACGCCCGTGCCCGCCGAGGAGAGGATCGGCAGCGCCAGCCCGGCATTAGGTCCGCCCACCGCGCGCAGCCGCCCATAGGCATAGGCGTCGGCCGAAGGCTCCACCGCATCCAGGGTCAGCGCCGCCCCATCCGCCGCCGTCACCCACGCGAAGCGAGTCCGCGCCGCCAGATCCACCCGGCAGCGCCGGTCGCCCAGGCTCGCCCGGCAATCGGGCGAGGTCTGCTCCACCACCGGCCGTTCGAGCAGCGCGGTCGGCCCGCGCAGCTCGGCGGTGAACGCGCCGTCCCTGATCGAGACGTCGCCGATTTCGCCGCGCGCGATCGTCAGCGTCGGCGCGGCGGGATCGCTCCAGTCGGCCGCGAACAGGGTCAGCGCCGCCCCGTCCCAGCGCCCGGCGGCCAGATCCTCCGCCGTGATCGCATCGTCGGTCAGCGCGCCTTCGATATCGAGCGTGTCCACCTCGAATCCGTCCGACTGGATCACCGCCGAGGGCAGCATCCCGGGGCTCGCCCGGTACGCCACGCCGCCGATCACGAGGTCGCGGTCATGCGCGGTGAAGCCGGTCGTCACCCCGTCCGCCCGATCCAGCCGCCAGCACAGGGCGAGCGTGGTGAGCTCGGGATGGAGCCAATCCGGCGCGGTCATGCCACTTCACTCCAGTAAATCCCGTTCGTGCCGAGCGAAGTCGAGGCACATGCCGTAAGCGATTCGCCCAGCTCACGCCCCTCGACTGCGCTCGGGACGAACGGGGA
>DASSTK010000449.1:0-11809 GCA_035707945.1 Sphingomonas sp. | reverse complement strand
AAGGAATTATACAACGCCGAGACCGGCGATCATCTCGCCACGGTGCGCTCCACCTTGTTTCTGCGCGGGAACGGAGGCGAAGGCGGATTCGGCGCCTCCATCCCGGCTGCGACGCCCGTGCCCGAACGCGCGCCCGACAGGACCATCGAGATCCCCACCCTTCCCCGCCAGGCGTTGATCTACCGTCTGAGCGGAGACTGGAATCCGATCCATGCCGATCCCGTGCTAGCGCGCAAGGCGGGGTTCGAGGCGCCGATCCTCCACGGCCTGTGCACCAACGGCATCGCCAACCGCGCGCTTCTTCGGGAATATTGCGGAAACGACACGACGCGGCTGACGGCCATGTTCGTGCGTTTCAGCAAGCCGGTGATGCCCGGAGAGACGATCCGGGTGGAATGTTTCGATGAAGGCGACGGGCTGATCCGCTTCCGTGCGATCGCCAAGGAGCGCGATGTCGTTGTGCTGGATCGCTGTTCGGCTCGCGTGCGCACCGGACAATGACATATACTCGTCATATGGGCCGCCGATAAGGCCGAAAAGAACGACGGGAATCGAGACGGATCATGCAGACGGCGGCGCGAGAGCGAATCCTTCCGATGAAGGGCGGGCATAATTTCCGGGACATCGGAGGTTATCCCGCGCGGGACGGCCGATATACGGCCTGGGGCCTGGTCTATCGCTCCGGTACGATGGCGGAACTCGACGAAGGCGATCAAGGGATGATCGAGAGACTCGGGTTGCGCGTGATCTGTGATTTCCGCTCCTCCCGCGAGCGCGACAGGCGGCCAAGCCGCCTGCCGAGGGCGGCCGATTTCGAGATATGGTCCCATGATTACGAGACCAGCAGCGCCGATCTGGTCAATAAGCTCGCCGAGCCGGGCGCAACTGCCGCCGGCGCTCGTACGCTGATGATCCAGCTCTATCGCGATATCGCTTATGAGCAGCGAACGGGTTATCGCGCGTTGTTCGAACGCCTCGTCTCAGGCGCGCTGCCGATCCTCTTCCACTGTACGGCCGGCAAGGACCGCACGGGCGTCGCCGCCGCATTGCTGCTCGACATGCTGGGCGTGTCGCGCGAGGCCATCATCGAAGATTATGTGCTGACCGATCATTTTTTCGATCGGGGCTGCGAACTCGTTCGCGCCGATCCATGGGTGAAGCGACTGGGCGCGGTCGATCCGGCAATCTGGGCGCCGGTGATGCGCGCCGATCCGGCCTATCTCGCCAGCATGTTCGAAACAGTCGAGAAGCGTCACGGATCCGCGGAGGGTTTCATTCGTGACGAGCTCGGCCTCGATGACATGGCGATCGGGGTGATACGGAACCGTCTGCTCATCTGACAGCATTCGCTCTCCGCGCGCATCGCGCCCGTTTCATCTTTGTGGTCATGCAAGCGCAGAAGGGTTTGCCCATCCGGCGAATGAGATTGCTTGCATACCGTTCGCACGCGACTATTCTGCGAAGCCAATCCACAAAGCGGCAGAGCACGCCCTCTTGTGCCTCGGTCGGCTAAAATGATATGCTAGGATACGTTCTGTCGGCTATAAACGGCGGAGCAAAGCGACAGAGGACCGGAAGGACTGGGACGATGAACGTACGGGCGGATATCAAGCGTGGATACGGCTCCGAGGAGCGTCCGCTGGCGGGCGTCCTGTGGGCGCGCGATGCGCATGACCCGACCGCGCCCGCGCTGAGCGCGCAGGGTAATTTCGAGCCCGATTATCGTGAGGTGGACTACAGCCGCTATTGGGATCCGGAATGGGCCAAGGCGGAGATTGAGGGCGTCTGGAAAAAATCCTGGCTCTATGTCGGCCGGGAGGAGGATATCCCCAATGTCGGCGATCGCATGCCGCTGGATGTCGGCCACCTTTCTTTCCTGATCGTCCGTTCAGCCGCCGACGAATTCAAAGCCTTCTATAATAGCTGCCTGCACCGCGGCACCAAGCTCTGCACCAAGATCGAATCGGCCGAGACGATCCGCTGTCCCTATCATGCATGGGAATGGGGGGTGGACGGTCGCCTCAAGAAGATCCCGAGCCACTGGGACTTCGTTGAGCTCACCAAACCCAACGCCTCCTTGCCCGAGATCAAGCTCGGCAGATGGGGAGGCTTCATCTTCGTCAACGCCGATCCCGATTCGGGCACGCTGGAGGATGCGCTCGGCCCCACGATCGAGCATTTCAAGGCCTTCCAGCCGGAGCGGCGCTATACCGCCGCGCGGTTTCGTAAAACGGTGAAGGCCAACTGGAAGGTGAGCCAGGAAGCCTTCATGGAGGCTTACCACCTGTTCGCCACGCACCCCGAGGCCATGCCCTTCAACGGCGACAGCCAGGCCCAGTACGACATCTGGGTAACGGAGCATGGCCATATCGGTCGCAACGCCAGTTGCTCGGCCACGCCCAGCATGCACGCGCCCGCCGAGGCGACCGTCGCCGGCGCGGGCGAGATGTTTCTGCATGCGATGAAGGACTGGCATTATCCCGATGCGGAAATCCCGCCGCTTGATCCGGACAAGGACATACGCGCCCAGTTGGGCGAGTGGCACCGCCGCGAGGCTTCGCGATTCTACGGGCGCGAGATCGACCTGTCGGACGCGGTGATGATGGATAGCCTCCTCTATTTCATCTATCCGCACAGCTGCTTCTGGCTCTCGGAATCCGTGCCCTTCACCTACCAGTTCCTGCCGCACGAGACCGATCCGGAAATGAGCTATTTCGACGTGCGGCTGATGCTGCCGATCCCCGAAGGTCGTCCCACGCCTCCCTCCTCTCCGCCGATCGAGATCGGGCCGGAGGAGAGCGTGTTCGAGAAGGCGCAGGGCTTTGGTTTCCTCGCCTATGTGTTCGATCAAGACATGTCGAACATGCCGCTGATCCAGCGCGGAATGCACGCGGCCAATCCGAAGGCCTGCCACTCGCGGCTGGGCGCGTATCAGGAGATGATCATCCAGCACTGGAACGATGTCATCGAGAAACAGGTGAAGGCGGTGCAGGGCGCCTGAGGCGCAACCAGAGGAGAGCAAATGGCGGGACGCCTGGAGGGGAAGGCGGCGGTAGTGCTCGGCTGCTCAGCCTGCGGAGGCACGGGCTGGGCCATCGCGGAGGGTCTGGCGGCGGAAGGGGCGCGCGTCATGGTCGCCGCCCGTCGCAAAGCGCCGCTGGAAGAGCTGGCCGCCAGGATCGGCGGTGTGCTCCAGGTCTGTGACATTGCCGATCCGGCGCAGGTCCAGGCGCTGGGCGAGGCGGCGCGCGCCGCCTTCGGTGCGATCGACATCGCGGTCAACGCCGCCGGTCTGCCGGTGATGGGCACGATCGCCGAACTTGACGATGAGAGCGTCCATGCCGCGCTCGACGTGAACTATATCGGCAATATCCATTTCATTCGTCACATGGCGGCCGCGATGAACGACGGCGGTTCGATCGTGATCATCTCCTCATCGAGCGCCGCACAGCCGATGGCCCCCTATTTCGCTTATGCCTGCGCCAAGGCCGCTGGCGACTGCCTCATACGCTACGCCGCGCTCGAATATGGCCCACGCCGCATTCGCGTGAACTCCATTCTGCCCGGCCCCATCAAGAGCGACATGGCTCGATCGTTGTTCGAGATTCCCGGCGCGGAGGAGGCATTCGCCCGCGAAATCCCGCTCGGCCGGATCGGTCATCCGCAAGACTATGCGGACACCGTGCTCTGGTTGTCCGGCCCCGCCTTCGTGACCGGCCTCAATCTCCCGGTAAGCGGCGGCAATCAACTGACCCGTTCGCCTCGCCCCGACGAACTGCCTCCGATGTAACAAGCGAGTCGATGCCCGGCTGCGCACAAGGAGAGCCCATGTCCTACAGCCACTATCTGGGATCGGTCACGTCGGCGCTGCGTGACCGCGTGCTGCCGCGGCTCGACGACCAGGAAGCGCGTGGTGTGCTCGAAGCCGCCATCCGGACATTGGCCGGACTTGCCGACACTTTCGAAACCGACAGGCTCGTACCGCCGCTGCTCGATCTCCCGTCGGCTGCGACAAGGCTCGACGGCCCGCCCGAGAACGGCGCGGTGCGCATCGGCAGCGCCGCGACGATTGCGGCGGCAGTCGAGCGTCTCCGTGACGACGACTGGCTTCAGGGTGGATCTGTGAGCGCGGAAGCGCGGACGATGATCGTTTGGGAGCGCGATCGCATGAGCGAGGCATTTGCGGCGATGACACGGGTGGAGCGTCCCGTCGAAAGCGACAGCCTCGATACCGGCCCCAATCCGCTCTTGATCCCGCGGGAGGAGGTGGAAACCTATTTCCAGGGCAAATATGGCGGCGCGGCGCGCGTCGGCGATTTCCGTCAGGCGACGGGAGGGCGTTCGCGCCAGACCGTGCTGTTCACGCTGGAAGGGCAAAACGATCTCCCGCGAGATCTGGTGATCCAGCGTGACCATCCGGCCGGCATTTCGCCGGACAGCGTGGTCGATTCCTATCCGGTGCTGGCGCTGCTGGCCGGCACGGAGCTCATGAGCCCGCGCCCGCTGTTGGTCGAGCCTTCGCAGGAGCCGCTGGGGGCGCCCTTTATGGTCACGACGCAAAGTCGAGGCGAAATCGCCGGCCCTGATTATTTCGATCCGCCACGCGATCCTGCTTTGGGGATGCAACTCGCCGGGCAACTCGGCATACTGCACGCCGTGGACACGACGCCGCTGCGCGGAACGCTGCGCTCGACAATTGCTCCCGATGATAGTTGGGCGGCGGAACTCGACAGGCTGGAAGCGACGTGGAATCGCTTCACCCATTGGCCGTCAATCGCCGCGACAGCCTCCTTCGCCTGGATGCGCGCGCATGTCGACGAGATCGGCGACGAGGCGGCGATCATCCACAACGACGCCGTTTTCCACAACATCCTTGTCGATGAAGGCCGGATCACCGCCTTGCTCGACTGGGAATTGGTTCACCTGGGCCATCCGGCCGAAGACCTCGGCTACTGTCGCCCGTTCATCATGCGAATGGGCGATTGGGAAGAGTTTCTCGACGCCTATGTCGCGGCGGGCGGACGGCGCTTTTCGCGAAATACGATCGATTATTTCAGCCTTCGGAGCCAGCTTCACCTGATGACGCTGTTCCAGAACGGAGGCCGCAGGATGTTCGAGGCGCGCGCCACGGACGATATCAATCTCGCCGAGGTCGGCGCCTCCTTCATGCCCAAGGTCATGCTGCGCCTGTCCGAGATTCTGTCCGCCGTCATTGCCGGATAGAGAGTTGGAACGATGGAAGAATATCCGATCGCAAAAATTCCGGACACGGCGCACTGGAGCGAGAACTTCGCCTATGCCTGCTTCGATGCGCAAACGAATATAGGCTTGTTCTGCCATATCGGCCGCTGGCGGCGTGATCCGAATCTGTGGCGCGAGGTCGTGACCGTCGCCCTGCCCGATCGCACCGTGCTCGTCCATCGCGCCATCGGCAACGCCTTGGCGACCCAGAGCGGCCCTGGCGGGAGCAATTTAGCCATCGGGATCAGCGAACCCGGCCCGCGCTTCGCGCTACGCTTCCTGGGGGGCGTGCGGCGGATCGAAGAGAATGCGCTGACCGATGAACCTCTGCTCCGCGACGGCCCGCATTATCGTCTCGAACTGGCGATAGACTATGCCGGAATCACCCCGGTCTGGGATATCTCCGCGGCCGGGCACACGACCGAGTTCATGGGCGCGGGCCATGTCGAGCAGTTTGGCCGTTTTACCGGCACGATCACTATCGACGACGAGCGCTACATCCTGGATACGATCGGTAACCGCGATCACAGCCGTGGCCCGCGTGTTCTGAATTCCAACAAGCGTCATAGCTGGCTGCACGGAAAGCTGGATGACGGGCGCCTGTTCCAGCTCTATGAAGCGGAAGTCCACGGCCGTGAAGGCCCGGCCTATGCGGAAGCCAATGTGGTGATCGACGGCAAGGCGCATAAGGCCGAAGCGGTGATCCATGACAAATTGCCGATGACCGACAATCTTCACCTGATCCGCGAGCCGGTGCGCATCACGCTGGATTATGCCGGCGGCGAGATCGACGTCACCGCCATCGATTTCCCGCACACGACAACGATGCAATCGACATCTCCGAATGACATGTATGTCGGCCGCCGACAGGAGAGCGGGGCTCAGAATACGATGGTGATCGAGCAGAGCGTGCTCTTCCGCACCTCGCAAGGCGGAGCCGGCTATGGTCATATGGAAAGGCTGGTGCCCGGAGTGCTGCTGGCCGATCCGGCCTGATCGGAACGGGATACATTCCCGCGTGGGTGCACTTGAGGCAATCAGAAAGTTCGCTAAGGTATTATCATGATGCGAACCCGGATTCTCCCGATCGAATATCGGTTTCCCGGGCTGGAGTGAGGCGATGGATCTGCTGAACAAGCCCTTGGAGGATTATCTTCGCCACCGGCTCGGCCCTTCTATCGTGCTGGAGAAGGCGGTCCGGTTTCCGCGCGGATCATCGCGGCTTACCTGGTTCGTCGATTATCGACCCGAAGCCGGCGCGCCGGTCCGCGCGATCGTTTTCCGGGGAGATTACGCCGGCGGCGCCACCATCCACACCTCGCTGGAACGCGAGTATCGCATGTACGAGTTGCTGGGGCATACAGAGGTGCCGGTGGCCCCTGTGCTCTGGTGGGAGGACGACCCGGTCTGGGCGCCGCGCCCCTTCTATGTCCGCGAGCAGATCGAAGGGAGTTGGGAGGTGCCCCACTTCTCCGATCCCGATCCACGTTACGACAAAGTCCGCATCGAGACTTCCAGGGAGCATATGCGCAAGCTCGCCATCGTCCACAATGTCGATTGGCGGAAGCACGGCTTCGATACGCTGCTGAAGGCGCCGACAAGCGTGGAGCAATGCGCCTCCAATTTCCTTGAAGGGTTGGTTGCCCAGCTCGAGGATTATCGCCGCGAACCGATGCCGGTGGTGATCGAGGCGTTGGTCCAACTCCGCCGCAATGCCCCGGTCGCGCCGCGCATCACCCTGTGCAAGGGAACCAACGGGCTAGGGGAGGAGGTTTTCAGGGATGGCGAGATCGTCGCCATGAGCGACTGGGAGGAGGCGAGCATAGGCGACCCCGCCGCCGATTTCGCCTCTATGCAGAATTTCGCTCCCGAGATCGATCGCGACGGCGAGAATATCTGGGGAATGGAGAAGGCGCTGGCTTACTATCGCGAGGTGAGCGGCATCCCGCTCGATCTTGAAAATGTCCGCTATTACCAGACGCTTCGCATGTTCGGGCAGATTCTCTACGGTCACAAGGCGGCGGTTGTCACCCATGCGGGCAACGCCGACATTCGCAAAGCCTGGACAGGCACCGAAGTGCTTCACATCGCCAAACGCTTGCTGGCGACCGGCATCGGTTTAGGCGATCCGCCGCCGCCCGCCTGGTTCGGCGAACTCAACGAAACCGTGCAATGACCAAGCGCCAGCCACCCCAGCTCCTGCCGAGCGCGGCCGATATCCTGCGTTGCGTGCGCGAGGTGACGCATGATCTCCTGGCTCCTTCGTTAACCGGCCATGCGGAACGCAGCGCGGCGGCAACGATCGACCATATGCTGCGCTATGTCGAAAGGCTGCTCGATCATCAGGGCCAGAGCCTGCTCGACGAGGAGCAGAGATTACAGGCGCTGCTGCCGAAAGCGGCCGACTGGCTGGCCGGACGGGATGCCGCACTGGCCCAGACGATCCGCGCCGATTGCACCGCCACCCCCGATTCCACGATCTATCCGACGCTTGCCATGATGGAAGATCGGGTTGCCCTGCTGCGCCAGCATGTCTGCGATACGCTGACGGCGCTCCACGCGGAAGGCGCGGCCAAAGGAACGGACGGCGAAGCGCTCCACGATATGCTGCGCGATTATATCCGTTGGCAGATCGCCCGGGAGGGGGAGTTGGTGGAACCGGCCTTTCTCGGCCACGGCCCACGTCGTTGAGGGCGCGATTCAGTCTGTTCCTGCACCGCCGAACGAGGCATGATAGAACGCATGCGAACCATAACTGACCTGGCTGAAGCACGGTTGGAGACGCTGCTGGCGGAAGCAGAGGCCGTGTCGTCCGCCGCACGCGGCGGGATCGTGACCTATTCGCGCAAGGTGTTCATCCCTCTGACGCGCCTTTGCCGCGATGTTTGCCATTACTGCACTTTCGCGACCGCCCCACGTCATATCCCGACGCCCTATCTTACGATCGGACAGGCGGTCGATATCGCCCGTGCCGGCGCGGCGGCAGGTTGCAAGGAGGCTCTGTTCACACTCGGAGATCAACCCGAGCGCCGCTACCCAACCGCCCGGACGGCGCTGGACGCGATGGGCTTCGCCACGACGCTCGATTATCTCGCCGCCGCCGCAGCGGCCGTCCGTGCCGAGACCGGATTGCTGCCTCACCTCAATCCGGGCGTGATGTCCGAATCGGACATCGCGAAGCTGCGTCCGCACGCCGTCTCGATGGGGATCATGCTGGAGACATCCTCCGATCGCCTGAGCGCGCGAGGCGGACCGCATTACGGCTCGCCGGACAAGCTGCCGGCGGCGCGGATGGAGACATTGGCCGCGCTCGGCCGTCAGGCGGTGCCGACTACCACCGGCCTGCTGATAGGCATCGGCGAGACTCGCGCCGAGATGGTGGAAGCACTCAGCGCGATCCGCGACCTGCATCTGGCTCACGGCCATATCCAGGAAGTCATCATCCAGAACTTCCGCGCCAAGCCCGGCACCAGAATGGCGAAGGCGCCCGAACCGTCTCTGGAGGATCATCTCTGGGCGATCGCGGCGGCCCGCCTGATCCTGCCGACGGATATCCGCATCCAGGCGCCACCCAATCTGCGTCCGGGTGTTCTGGCGCAATTGCTGCGCGCGGGCGTGGACGACTGGGGCGGTGTCTCCCCCGTCACGCCCGATCATGTGAACCCCGAGGCGCCCTGGCCTGAGCTCGCACGATTGGAGCGCGAAACCGCCGCCGCCGGACGCCGTCTCGTGGAGCGGCTGGCAATCGGGCCGGATCATGTCCGCGATCCAATGCGATGGCTTGATGTCTCGCTCCGCACCCCGGTGCTACGCGCGATCGATGCGCACGGCCATGCCCGTACTATTGATTGGCACGCCGGCACAGGGCAGGCGCCCCCTGCTCCAGCCCTCCTCACGCCTTTCGATAAACCGATCCCCTCGGTAGCCCGCGCACTCGCCATGACGGAGGCAGGCGAAGCACTGAACGAAGGACAGATCGCCGCCCTATTCACCGGCGGCGAACCCGAATATGAGGCGATCGCCCGTGCGGCCGATCGCAAGCGCGCCGCGATCGCCGGCGATACGATCACCTACGTCGTCAACCGCAACATCAATTACACCAACATCTGCAGCTATCGCTGCGCCTTCTGCGCCTTTTCCAAGGGCAGCACGAAAAGCGAGCGCGGCCCCGCCTATCGGCTTGATCTTGCCGAAATCGGGCGTCGCACGGCGGAAGCATGGGAATTGGGCGCGACCGAGGTGTGCCTGCAGGGCGGTATCCACCCGGACTATGACGGCGAGACCTATCTTTCGATCGTGGCGGCGGTGAAGGAGGCGGCGCCCCGCATCCATGTCCATGCCTTCTCTCCGCTGGAGGTCAGCCACGGCGCCGCCACGCTCGGTCTGCCGCTGCGCGACTATCTCGCCCGGCTGAAGGCGGCCGGACTTTCCTCCCTGCCCGGCACGGCGGCGGAGATACTGGATGACGCGGTGCGCGCCGTCATCTGCCCCGACAAGCTCGGCACGCAAGGCTGGATCGAGGTGATGCGCGTAGCACACGACGTAGGCCTGCGCTCCACCTCGACGATCATGTACGGTCATGTCGACAGGCCCGAGCACTGGGCGCGCCACTTGCTGCGCATCGCCGCCCTGCAACGGGAAACCGGCGGCTTCACCGAGTTCGTCCCCCTGCCCTTCGTCCATATGGAAGCGCCGATGTGGCGCAAAGGGCTATCGCGATCCGGGCCGACCTGGCGTGAGGCGATCCTGATGCACTCGATCGCCCGGCTGGTGCTTTCGCCGGCGATCCCCAACATCCAGGCAAGCTGGGTGAAGCTTGGCCCGGCCGGCGCGGCGCGCGCGTTGCAGGCGGGCTGCAACGATATCGGCGGCACTCTGATCGACGAATCGATCACGCGAGCAGCAGGCGGCGTCAACGGACAGCATTTCGATGCGGTCGCGATCGAGAGGCTGGCGGCCGAGATCGGCCGTCCGGCGCGGGTGCGCACCACCTTCTATGGCGAACCGCGCGACGTCGCGGCGGCCTGAACAAAGGACAGAGCATGGCGGTTATCGGGGTGGTCGGCGGAACAGGCAAGCTTGGGGCGGCGCTGGCCGGACGCTGGACCAAGGCCGGACATGACGTGCTGATTGGCTCGCGCAGCAGAGAAAGCGCCGCAGCAACCGCGAAGGAGCTTTCCGAACGCTTCGGCAAGGCCGTGGGCGGAGGAACCAATCTCGATGTGGCGACCCGCGCCGAGATCGTCGTCTGCGCGGTGCCTTGGGCGGCGCAGGAGGAGCGGTTGGGCGAAATCCGCCAGGCCGCGCAGGCCAAGATCGTGATCGACACCACCGTGCCGCTCATGCCGCCCAAGGTGATGCGCGTGCAGTTGCCGCCCGAGGGCTCGGCCGCGCTCAAGGCGCGGGCCATCCTGGGCGAAGGCGTGCGGCTCGTCTCCGCATTCCATAACGTCGCCGCGCACAAGCTGGCGACCGACGCCGATGTCGCCTGCGACGTGCTGGTCTTCTCCGACGACAAGGAGGCCAGGGGCGTCGGAGTACGCCTGGCGAAGGATCTCGGCGTGCGCGGCCTGCACGGCGGCGCGCTGGCGAACGCCGCCGCCGCCGAAGCGCTCACCTCGATCCTGATCTTCCTCAACAAAACCTATCAGGTGGACGGAGCCGGGATCGCCATCACCGGCACGCTGACGGAGCCCGCCTGACATAACGGAGAGCGACATGACCGAACCGACGCGCTATCCCGAGTTCGGCTGCTATGCCCTGCCGGGCCACATCTCCGATCCGACCGCCGCGATCGAGGAGATCAGGGATGCCGAGCGGCTGGGTTTCGGCTCGGTCTGGATCTCCGAACGCTTCGCCGCGAAGAATGCCGACGTGCTCTCCGGCGCGGCGGCGATGCTCACGCCCTCCATGGGAATCGCGGCGGGCCTTATCCAGAATATGCCGCTGCGTCATCCGATCGTCACCGCCGGATATGCCGCAACCATGGCGAAGCTGACCGGAAACCGTTTCGCGCTCGGCGTCGGACGCGGCACCGACAGCTTCGCCGACGCCAGCGGCACGCCACGGCTCAGCTTCCGGATTATGGAGGATTACATCTCCATCCTGCGCAGGCTCTGGCGCGGCGAGACGGTGAATTACGAGGGGCCGCTCGGCACCGTTACGGGGCTGCGCCTCGGCGTCGACCTGCCGGTCGTCCCGCCGGTGATCGTCGCCGCGATGGGCGAGAAGACGCTCCAATGGACCGGCGGGATAGCGGACGGCGTGCTGTTCAACTCGCTGTGGACCCCCGAAGCCGTGGCCCGCTCGGCAAGGCTGGTGCGCCAGGGGGCCGAGAAGGCGGGGCGCGATCCCGCGTCGGTGCGCATCTGGACGATCCTCGTCACCGCCTGTGACGTGCCGGAGGAGCAGATGCTCCGCTATGTCGTGCGGCGGATGAACACCTACATCCTGTTCCCCGGCATGTTCGACGCGATCTGCGACGCGAACGGCTGGCACCGCGCCGACGCGCAGCGGCTGCGCGAGGCGCTCGCCCGGTTCGACAAGGTCCCGAAAGCCGGCACGATGG
>DASSTK010000448.1:0-4565 GCA_035707945.1 Sphingomonas sp. | reverse complement strand
GGTCCAGCACCAGGCCGATATCGCTGCGCATCGGCGCGAGGAAGCTTTCCGGATAGACCCCCATCCAGATCACCGCCGCCGCGATCGGCGCGAGGATCAGCCATTCGCGCTTGTTCAGATCGGGCATAGCCGCGGCGTCCGCGTTCTTCGAGGTGCCGAAGCAGATGCGCCAGTAGAGGTAGAGCATATAGGCCGCGCCGGTGATGATCCCCGTCACCGCGACGAACGCCGCCCAGCTCGATTGCTCGTAGGTGCCCATCATCGACAGGAACTCGCCGACGAAGTTGGAAAGCCCCGGCAGGCCGACGGAGGCCATGGTGAAGAACAGGAAGAAGAAGGAATACCACGGCATATTGTTCGAAAGGCCGCCGTAGCGCGCGATCTCGCGGGTGTGCAGGCGGTCATAGACCACGCCGACGCACAGGAAGAGCGCCGCCGAGACGAGGCCGTGGCCCAGCATCACCATCATCGCGCCTTCCAGCCCCTGCCGGTTGAAAGCGAACAGGCCGAACGTCACCAGCGCCATGTGCGCCACCGACGAATAAGCGATCAGCTTCTTCATGTCCTTCTGCACCAGCGCGACCAGGCTGGTGTAGGTGATCGCCACCATCGAAAGCGCGAAGATCAGCCACATATAATGGGCGCTGGCCTGCGGGAACATCGGCAGCGAGAAGCGGATGAAACCGTATCCGCCCATCTTCAGCAGCACGCCCGCCAGGATCACCGAGCCCGCCGTCGGCGCCTCGACATGCGCGTCGGGAAGCCAGGTGTGGAGCGGCCACATCGGCATCTTGACCGCGAAGGAGGCGAAGAAGGCCAAAAATAACCAGAGCTGCGCGTGCGGCGTGAAGTCATAACCCATCAGCACCGGGATGCTCGTCGTGCCCGCCGTGCGCGCCATGTAGAGCATGGCGATCAGCATCAGCACCGATCCGAGCAGGGTGTAGAGGAAGAACTTGTAGCTCGCGTACACCCGCCGCGCGCCGCCCCAGATGCCGATGATCAGGTACATCGGAATCAGGCCGCCTTCGAAGAAGATGTAGAACAGGAACAGATCCTGCGCGGTGAAAACGCCGATCATCAGCGTTTCCATGAACAGGAACACCGCCATATATTCCGGCACCCGCTTCGTGATCGAACGCCACGAAGCGAGGATGCAGATCGGCATCAGGAAAACCGAGAGCACAACCAACAGCAGCGCGATGCCGTCGATGCCGAGCGCCCAGGAAAAGCGGCCGAACAGATCGGCGCGATCGACGAACTGCCAGCGCGGGCCGCCGACATCGTAGGTGAGCCACAGCACCACGCCCAGCGCGAGGTCGATCAGCGTCGCGGCGAGCGCGACGATGCGGGCCTGCTGCGCCTTGGCCTCGCCCTCCCCGGGCGCGAGCAGGCACCAGACCGCCGCCGCCAGCGGCAGCGCGACCATGATGGTGAGAATCGGAAAACCGAGCTGGTTCATATCAGGCCGCCAGCCTTCTTTTCTGTGTCATGGAGCGGGCTCACCGCACGATCGCCCAGGTCGCGGCGGCGACCAGGCCGAGCAGCATCACCAGCGCGTAAGTATAGACATAGCCGGACTGGATACGCGCGGTGACGCGGTTGCCGACCACGATCAGATCGGCGATGCCGTCCGGGCCGAAGCGGTCGATCGTGCCCTCGTCACCCTTCTTCCAGAGCAGCCGGCCGATCCAGAAGGCGGGCCGCACGAAGATGAGGTGATAAAGCTCGTCGAAATACCACTTGCGCAGCAGGAAGATGTAGATCGGCCGGAAGGTCGCCGCCGTCCGCCCCGGGATAGAGGTGTCGGCGATATAGGCCCACCAGGCGATCACGAAGCCGATGACCATCGCGATCGTCGGCGCGAGCGCGACGAGGGGTCCGATATGCTCGGCCGCCTCGTGCAGCGTCTCGCTGAAGGCGATGCTGCCCTGCCAATAGCCGGGGCCGCCGATGAAGAAGCCGGTGAAGAAATAGCCGGCGAAGATCGCGCCGATGCTGAGCAGCGCCAGCGGCACGCCCATCGTCCACGGGCTCTCGTGCGGATGATAGTCCGCCGTGCCGTGCTCCACCTCGGTGAAGCCGCGCGAATCCGGCTCCGGCTCGCCGCCCGCGCCCTCATCGGGCGCATTGTCGTGGGCGTCGTGCGCATCATGGCCGTGATCGTGCGCGGCGTGCGTCGCGTGCTGGATATGCTCGGAGGCCGCCCAGCGCTCCTTGCCGTAGAAGGTGAGGAAGATGAGCCGCCACGAATAGAAGCTGGTGAGGAAGGCCACCACCACGCCCAGGAACCAGGCGAAGCCGCCCACCTGCGTGCCGCTGGCGTAAGCCGCCTCGATGATCGCGTCCTTCGAATAGAAGCCTGCGAAACCGAACAGGCCGGGAATGCCGACCCCGGTGATCGCCAGCGTCCCCGCCATCATCGTCCAGAAGGTGAGCGGGATACGCTTCCGCAATGCGCCATAGTAGCGCATGTCCTGCTCGTGGTGCATGGCGTGGATCACCGAACCCGCGCACAGGAACAGCAGCGCCTTGAAGAAGGCGTGGGTGAAGAGGTGGAACATCGCCGCGCCGAACGCGCCGACGCCGGCGGCGAAGAACATGTAGCCGAGCTGCGAGCAGGTCGAATAGGCGATCACGCGCTTGATGTCGGTCTGCACCGTGCCGACGGTCGCGGCGAAGAAGCAGGTCAAGGCGCCGATCACCGTCACCACCGCCATAGCGGTCGCGCTCGTCTCGAACATGGGCGAGAGGCGGCAGACCATGAACACGCCCGCCGTCACCATCGTCGCGGCGTGAATCAGGGCCGACACAGGCGTCGGGCCTTCCATCGCGTCGGGCAGCCAGGTGTGGAGGCCGAGCTGCGCCGACTTTCCCATCGCGCCGACGAACAGCAGGATGCAGAGCAGGGTCATGGTGTCGACCCGCCCGCCGAGGAAGCCGATGGTGGATCCCGCCATGTGCGGCGCGGCCGCCAGGATCGCCGGGATCGAGACGGTGCCGAACACCAGGAAAGTGCCGAAGATGCCGAGCGAGAAGCCGAAATCGCCGACGCGGTTGACCACGAACGCCTTGATCGCCGCCGCGTTGGCGCTCGGCTTGTAATACCAGAAGCCGATGAGCAGGTAGCTCGCGAGGCCCACGCCTTCCCAGCCGAAGAACATCTGGACGAGGCTGTCCGCCGTCACCAGCATCAGCATCGCGAAGGTGAACAGCGACAGATAGGCGAAGAAGCGCGGCTGGCTCGGATCCTCCTCCATATAGCCCCAGCTATAGAGGTGGACGAGGCTGGAGACGGTGGTGACGACCACCAGCATCACGGCGGTGAGCGCGTCGACGCGCAGCGACCAGTCGATATTGAGGTCGCCCGAATGGATCCAGTGGAGCACCGGCGTCACCGTCGCGTGGTTCGCGCCGGTCAGGAAGCCGATGAAGATCGGCCAGGCGAGCCCGCACGACACGAACAGCGCCACCGTGGTGACGAGCTTCGCGGCGGTGTTGCCGATCCTGCGGTTGCCCAGCCCCGCGATGATGCTCGCGGCCAGCGGCAGGAAGACGAGAAGCTGGATCATTCACTCCCCTCCCGCTTGCGGGAGGGGTCGGGGAAGGGCACGCCCGAAAGTGCGGGAGCGCCGGACAGGCCCTCCCCTAGCCCCTCCCGCAAGCGGGAGGGGGATTGAAGACGCAGCACCTTCATCACCCCTTCATCCGATTGATATCGTCGACCGCGATGGTGCCGCGGCCGCGGAAATAGATGACGAGGATGGCGAGCCCGATCGCCGCCTCGCCCGCCGCCACCGTCAGCACGAACATCGCGAAGATCTGGCCGACCAGATCGTTGAGATAGGCCGAGAAGGCGACCAGGTTGATGTTCACGCTCAGGAGGATCAGCTCGATCGCCATCAGGATGATGATGACGTTCTTCCGGTTGAGGAAGATGCCGAGCACCCCGATCACGAACAGGATCGCGGAAACCGCGACGAAATGCTGAAGGCCGATCATAGCAGGAATCCTGAATTGCAGCCGTCATGCTGACGAAAGTCAGCATCCATTCGCACTCGCTTCGCAGCTCTGGCGGAGTGCGGAATGGACCCTGAATCAAGTTCAGGGTGACTTGCGGGAAGCGTGCGACTCCGCATCATAGCTCCACCCCCTGCCCCACGGTCGGGTTGGTCATGCGCAGCGCCTCCTCGGGCCGGCGCATATTCTGACGGCGCACATTCTGGTGGCGCGTTCCGGCGCGGCCGCGGTGGGTCAGCACGATCGCGCCGATCATGGCGACCAGCAGCACCAGCCCGGCGCCTTCGAAGACGAACAGATAATGGGTGTAGAGCAGCGCGCCGAGCGCGTGGACATTGGGAACGGCATGAGGCGCGGGCGTCGGCGCGGCGCGGCCGGCGAGCTGGAGCGGCCCCGCCTCCCACGCGCCCGCCGCGATCACGATCTCGGCCAGCAGCGCCAGCGCGACCGCGATCCCGAACGGCAGATAACGGACGAAGCCCGCGCGCAGTTCGGAGAAATCGATGTCAAGCATCATCACCACGAACAGGAACAGCACCGCGACC
>DASSTK010000447.1:0-14662 GCA_035707945.1 Sphingomonas sp. | reverse complement strand
CGACTAGATCGGTGTCGCTGCCGGCTTCGACGTCCTGAACCGGCACGCTATGCGCCTTGCCGTCCACGACCTGGAAGACATGCGGCGTCCCGTCGGCGGTGACGACCGCCTTGTGCGGCACAAGCCAGCCCGAGCGCACGCCCGTCGCGATCTCGACGCTTGCGCCCGCGCCGGAGGCCAGCGCGCCGGCCGGGAAGGAGACATCGACGTCGATCATCCTGGTCTGCGGATCGAGCGCGCTGTCGACGCGGATGACGTGCCCCGAAAGCGGAGCCCCGCCGTCAAGCGGATGGATGCGGGCGCGTTGCCCCGCCTTCACGCTCCCGGCTCGTTCAGGCGGAACGCCTACGGTCACGACGATGGCCCCGGCGCGCGCCACCGTGGCCAGCGCAGCGCCCGGCTGGGTGCGATCGCCTTGCGCCACCGGAATCGCGGTGACGACGCCCGCGAAGGGCGCGCGGATGGTCTGCACCGCCTGGCCCGCCCCTTCCCTCGCCAGGGCGGCGAGAGCGGTTTGCGCGTCCGTGACGGCCTTTTCCGCCTGCGCCATCTGGTCCTTCGTCGCCAGTTGCTCGGCGAGAAGGCGGCGGGTGGTGTCGCGTTGCTCGCGCGCGGTGCGAAGCTGGGTTTCGGCCTGTATGTAGCTCGTCCGCGCGCTCGGACTGACCGCGAAGGAGAGGATCGGCTGACCGGCGGAGACGGCCGCGCCGGTCGTCGCCATCAGCCGCGTGACCTGGCCCGGCTGGTTGACGCTGAGGGTGACGGCCCCCTTCTGGGAGGGCGTGGCGCTGCCGTAGGCGGTGAGCCAGAGAGGCGCGCTGCCGCGCTGCGGGCGCGTGACGGTGACAAGCGCGCTGGGCTGCGGCTCGGGCGGGGGAGAACCGCCGCAAGCCGTGAGCGACAGGGCGAGCGCGAGGAGGGCGAGGGCCTTCACCGCCGCTTCTCCGGCATCGAAGGCAGGGTGGCGACCGTCGGCAGCCCCGCGCCGATCAGCGTGTCGATCGCCACCTCGCGCTCGCGAAGCGCCGTTTCCAGCGTCATGATCTCCTGCTCCTTGGCGAAATAGGTGGTGATGAGATCGATATAGCTGCGCTCGTCGAGGGCCGACCGGCCGAAGGCGGCGGCGGCGCGATCGGCGGCCGACTTCGCCTGCGGCAGATCGGCCTTCACCGTCTCGAGCTGGGCGGAAAGCTTTTCCCACTCGGCGAGCAGCGCGCCGACTTCGCCCGTGATCGAGGCCAACCGGGCGGCATATTCGGCGTTGAGTTGGGCGCGCGTCGCCCTGGCGATGGCGACATTGCCCTGGTTGCGATCGAAAACGGGCAACCCGATCGTCGCCTGCGGGCCGATATTGATGACCTTGCTGCTGTCGCTCTGCGCCTGCCCGCCCAGCACCAGATCGGGGAATTGCGAGAGGATGGCGACGCGCAGATTCTTATCCGCCGCCGCATAGCCCAGGCGCAGCGCAAGCAGATCGGGCCGGCGATCGGGCAGCGTGGCGATCCCGCTTCGGATCGCGGCGGGATCGAGCGGGGGGATGTCGATCCTGTCGACGAGGGGCACGATCGCGTCCGGGGCGAGGGCGAGAAGCGCGTTCAGCTTATGGCGAAGCTCGAGCCGATGCTCGTCGGCGGCCTGCAGATTGGCGCGTGCGGACTGATAGGCGGTGAGCGAGGGCGACGCCGTCATCAGCGTGATGTCATGTTGCGCCAGCGCCTTTTCGGCGACGTCCTTGCGGTGGCTCAGAAGATCATAGGCCCGCCGGAGCTCGGCGATATTGCGCTGCTCCAGGATCAGATCGACCGCGAGCTGGCGCGCCTGACCGGCGGTCTGCCATTCCTGCCAGAGCAGATCGGCGTCCACCTGGCGGGCGCTGTCGCGCGCCGCGCGGACCTTGGGCTTATAGACGATCAGCGCCTTGATATCCTGCGTGATGCCGACA
This sequence comes from Sphingomonas sp., assembly GCA_035707945.1. Lineage (GTDB taxonomy): Bacteria > Pseudomonadota > Alphaproteobacteria > Sphingomonadales > Sphingomonadaceae > Solisphingomonas. Next base: position 12,720 of record DASSTK010000447.1, on the reverse strand, counting down.
TTCCACGCCGGCACGGCGCCCGCGCCCGAAATCAGCGGCAGGAACGCGCCGGCAAGCGAGGGATTGGGCAGCACCCCCGCCTGAACCAGCTGGGCCTGCGCCACCCCGCGCCTGGCCCGCGCGGCGATCAGATCGGGGTTGCGCTCCACCGCCAGCGCCGCGACCTGCTCCACCGTGAGCGGCGCGGAGGGCATGGCGGGCAGGGCCTGGGCCAGCGGCGGCGCGGTGGGGAGCGGCAGCGGCGTATAATGCGCGCAGCCGGCGGCGAGCAGCAGGGCGGCCAGGGAAAGCGCCCTTTTCATTGCCGCGCCTTGAAGCTGAGCGACACGACAAGGCCGGGGCGATTGTCGCCGATATGCATCCGCGCTTCATGGATGCGGGCGACCGCGGCGACAAGGCTGAGGCCCAGGCCGTGACCCGGCCGGGTGCGGCTCGCATCCAGCCGCATGAAGCGTTGAGTGACGCGCTCGCGATCCTGCTCGGCTATGCCCGGCCCGTTATCGCGCACCATCAGCCGGGCTTCGCCTCCGCGGGATTGAAGGTCCATGGTGATGGTCGTTCCCTCCGGCGTGTGGATCAGGGCGTTGTCGAGCAGATTGATGATCGCCTGCGAAAGCAGCTCGCGATCGCCGGTGATCATCACCGCCTCGTCCGCCCGGCAGAGCAATCGACGCCCCCCGTCCTCCACCGCCGGCGCGTAGCTTTCGCACAGATCATGGACCAGCGCCGTGAGGTCCACGGGCGCGAAGGCCTGGCGCAGCCGGCCCGCCTCGATTTCGGAAAGGCGCAGCAGCGCCGCGAACAGCGCGAGCACTTCGTCGCTGCGCGCGATCGCCTGCTCGATCGCGGCGTCGCGCTCGTCGGGCGGGTGGGGATGGCGCAGGCCGTTCTCCAGCCCGTTGCGCAGGCGGGACAGCGGCGTGCGCAGATCATGCGCGACATCGCTGGAGACCTGACGCAGATTTTCGAGCAGCGCGGTGATGCGATCGAGCATCGCATTGAGCAGGCCCGCCAGCCGATCGAACTCGTCGCCGCGCGGGCCGATCGCGACGCGCTGGCTCATGTCCCCCGCCATGATCGCTTCCGCCGTCGCGCTGATCGAGGACAGCCGCCGCTTGAGATAGGCGCCGAGCGCCAGCGCGCCGAGCGCGCCGATCACGACCACGGCGGCGAAGGCCGCGCCGAACAGCGTGACGATCGTGGCGTCTATGCGTTCGAGCGGCTCGCGATCGGCGGCGACGACCAGCCGCGTCCCGTCCGCCAGCGCCACCGTCATGGCGCGCGCCGGGTCCGGTCCCTCGCGGGGGTCCATGAAAATGATGTTGCGCAATCCCGGCGCGGGCATGCGCGTCACCATCGCGCCGGCGATGCGCCGGCCCGAAGGCGCGAACAGCGCATAGGCGAGCTCGTTGGCGGGATTGTCGAGCTCCCGCCGTCGGATGGTCTCGATCAGATCCTTCCGCCCTTCGGACTGATAGGAGCTCGCCAGCGCCGCCGCCTCCTCCATGATCCGACTGTCCAGTTGGCGGGCGAAGGCGGCGTGGGCCGAGAGATAGACGATAAGGCCGAGCGCGACCGTCGCCAGCGCGAAGGCGGCCGAACAGACGATGGCGATGCGGTAGGCGGCGCTGCGAACCATTCAGTCCGCGCCCCGCATTCGGTAGCCCACGCCGCGCACCGTTTCGATCACGTCGCGTGCGCCGGCTTCGGCGAGCTTGGCGCGCAGCCGGCTGATATGGGTTTCGACGATATTGGTCTGGGGATCGAAATGCAGGTCCCACACCCGCTCCAGCAGCATGGTGCGGGTGACGACGCGATCGGCGTTGCGCATCAGTTCCTCGAGCAGACGGAACTCGCGCGGCTGGGTGATCACCGGCCGGCCGTGAAATGTCACCTGCCGCTTCAGCAGATCGACGGCGAGCGCGCCGCAGACCAGCGACGTCGCGACTTCCTGACCCTTCATCCGGCGCGTAAGCGCGTTCAGCCGGGCATGAAGCTCGCTGAACGCGAACGGCTTGACCAGATAATCGTCGGCCCCGGCGTCCAGCCCCTCGACGCGATCCTGAATCCGGCCGAGGGCGGTCAGCATCAGGACGGGCGTTGCGATCTGCGCCGCCCGCAGACGGCGCACGATGCTCGCCCCGTCCAGGCCGGGCAGCATCCGATCGAGGACGATCACGTCCCAATCCTCGGTGGTGGCGTGGTGCAGCGCATCCACGCCGTCCGCCGCCGTCAGCACGGCATGGCCGAGCTCGCCCAGCCCGCGCCGGACGAACTCGGCCGTCTCGCGATCGTCTTCGGCGACGAGGACGCGCATATCAGGGCCGTCCCGCCGCCCGACGGTCAATCCCTGGCGCCCGGCTTCTCGAAATCATTCTCGACGATCTTGCCGGTGAAAGCGTCCACGCCCACTTCGTGGATGCGCGAGCCCTGCGCGATATCGAAGGAATAGCGCCAGCCGCCGTTCTCCTTCTCATATTCCGCATCCTTGATCGTGCCGGGCGCGACCTTGAGCGCGATCGCGCGCGCCTTCGCCATGCCGATCCCGGCGTGGGCGGGGGAACCCGCCTGAGCCATTCCCGCGCAGCCAATGCCCAGGCCGATCATCGCGGCCGTGATAATGATCTTCTTCATCTCTACTCCAGTTCCGCGCCGAATTACGAAGCGCGGAATCGGCATAGAGCCCGGCACATTGGCGGAAGCTTGGTCGCAGCATACCCTTTCCCAACCTTTTCGCTTCAGCCTCTGCCGATCGGGCGCACGATGAGGATGTGGAAGCTGCCGGGAATCATCGCGGGCCGCTTGCCGGGTTGCGGCGGCGGGCCGAAACGCGCGGTGGGCAGGTAGAGCGCGCCGGTCCGCGGATCGAGCGCCCCGGTCCGCGCCCCCTGTTCCGTCTTCACCGCGCCCATCACCTTCGGGCCGCCGGCGGCGTCCAGCGCGATTACCACGAGCGTCCCGTCACGGCCGCAGGGGATGAAGGCGAGCCGCCGATCGGCGTCGAGGATCACGGCGTCCGGCCCCCGACCGATATCCAGCAGGCCGACGAGGCGACGATGCGCGGCGTCGACCACCGCCGCCTTGCCATTGTCGCAAGCCGCGATCAGGCGATCGGTGCGGGCGTCATAGGCCAGCCCGCTCGGCCCCTCGCAGCCGGTGAGGGCGATCGGGGCTGAAACCGCGCCGGTGCGCGGATCGGCGACGTCTATCCGGTTCAGATCCTCGTTGTTGACGAACAGCTCTCCCCTCTTGTCCAGCGCCGCGAACTCGAGCCCCGGTTGCAGCGCGATCGTGCGCACGACGCGCTTCGCCCTGGGGTCGACGACCGAAACGGTTCCGCCGTGCGCGTTCATCACCAGAACATCGCCGTCCGCCGGATTCCGGATCGCCGCGTCGGGGCCGCGCCCGACCTTCACCTCGCCGCGCGGCGCGCCGGTATCGAGCGCGAACAGCTTGAGCGTGTCGTCATTCCCGCTCGTCACCGCGAGCCATCCGTCCCGATCCAGCGGCGCCACGGCATGTCCGCGCGCGACCGGGCCGAAAGCGCGAACCTTCCTGTCGGCGAGCGAAACAACGGTCACGCCGTCCGCGCGGGCGACAAAGAGTTGCCCGCTCGCCGCATCGAAGCGGGCATAATCCCAGCCTCCGCCGGGAGCGGCGATGCTGCCGGTGACGCGATAGGCGGGCGGAGCGGCGGCGGCCGTTCCCGAGACAATCAGAATGGCTCCGAAAATGGCGGACAGGCGCGGCATGAGACATCCTCCCGTTGCGGTCCATTCATGGCGGAGGCTTTCTCCCCAAGCCAGCAGGAAGAGCCGCTTTCCCCCGAATGTTGGGAAATCTTATAGATCGGCGCGCCCCGCCCGCGGGCAACGCATAGAACAGCCGCGCCCGTCCGTAGGGCGAACGCTCCTCCCGATAGCCGTGGCGGCGCGCATATTCCTCCAGCGCGGAATCGAGGCCGATGCGATCCAGATGGGCGTGATCCTCATAGCCGGTGACGATGGCGGCGGGCGGGTGCGCGTCGAAGACGGCGGCGAGCCCGCGCGGCCCGACGATGGCGAGCCGGCGCTGCCGGGCGGGCGGGAGCGCATCCGCGGTGCGATAGGCGAAGGGGCCGGTCGCGAACAGCGGATCGAGCGGATAGCCGCTGTCCAGCGTCACCTGCGGCGACAGTGTGGCGACAGGCCCGCGCGCATGAAGCGCCCGAAGCCGAGCGCCGATCCAGTGCGCCTCGCGTTCGGCGGCGAGCGGGGGCAGCCGCTTCGTGACGGCGGCGCGGACCAGCATGATCCCGTTCGACGCCACGCCCGCGGTCGCGCTCAGCCCCAGCAGCATCGCCATCCACCAGCGCGATCCGATCCCGATCAGCGCGAAACGCGCGAACAGCGGCGCTTCCAGCGGCAGGAAATATTGACGCCAGGTGGGCGTCGGCAGCAGCGCGGCGATCAGGCCGCCCGCGATCAGCCAATCGAGCAGGACGGCGGCAGGTCCGGCCGCCCCTGTTCGGAAGCCGTCGCGCGCCACCGCCGCCAGCGCGATCAGGCTCGGGCCCAGCGCGAGGATCATCAACGTGTCGACCGCCTTGCCGCCGAGCCCCAGCCGCCAGGCGTAGCCGTTCGCCGCATACCAGCGGAACGGCGCTTCGGCGCCATATTGGAATACGCCGTAGAGGAAGGATTCGGGGGCCGACAGCCAGGCGAGCAGGCAGGGAAGAAGCCCCGCGAGCCCGCCGACGGCGAAGGCGATGATCGCGCGCCGGTCGATCTTTCCTTCGGCGCGCGCGGCGGGGGAGACGAGCAGGAACAGGCCGAACGCCCCCGCCACGACGGCGTAGGAGAGCTTGGCGCTGGTCGCGAGGCCGAGCAACGCGCCCACCGCCAGCCAGCGCGCGGAGGCCCGGCGGGGCAACGCCTCGATCGCGAGGAGCATGGCGATCGCGGCGAGCAGGGCGGGCAGCGCATCATTGCGCACCACCGTGGCCGCGAACAGGAAAGCCTGGCAGCTCGCCATCAGCAGGACGGCGATCACGGCGGCTCGCCGCTCGGCGCCCGCGCGGCGGGCGACGGCGTAGGTCACGCCGAGCAGGGCCGCGCCCAGCGTCGCCGTCACCAGCCGCAGCAGGACGAAGCTCCAGCCGGGCGCAAGCGCCGTCAGCGGGGCGAAGACATAGGGCTGCAACGGGGTCTGCAGATAAAGGAACTCGACGAAGGGCCGGGCCCGGCGGGTGAGCAAAGCGGCGGCGAGATACTGGCTTTCGTCATGGTTGACCGAAGCCGTCAGCGCCAGCAGCGCGAGCCCCGCCCACAGGAACCAGAACAGCAGCCAGGGCGGACGGGCGCGGCCGGGGCTAGCGGCCATTATGGCGGGTCGCCCAGATCAGGATCAGGCCCAGCATCGACCAGCAGCGGCAATCCCGCCCATCGCGGCGGTGAATGAGCGGCGCCGCGGCGGCCGGCCGGAAGGGTGCAGGGGGAATATGCCGGGCCCGCGCTCTCCTGCGGTGGAGCAGGGCCATGACGCCGCCCGCCCGGCGATCCCGCAGCGCCGTCACGGCTTGTTCCGAAGAGGCGAGAAGGAGAAGAGCCCGTGGCGATAATTGAGGATGATCCGGGTTTCTGTCCGGCTTCCGTTCACGACGATCCGCGCCTGCGCCGCCTTGGGCTTGGACCAGCCCAGCCGGGGGTTGCCCGGAAAGCCGATGCCGTCGGTGGAAAGGCCGAACTTGTGGTTCGAATCGCGATCGTGGAGCAGCGACATCGTATAAACGCCCGGCCCGGGCGCGCGGATGCAGAGGCGCACGGGGCCCGATTGCGGAACGGGCACATCGACGCGGCGGAAAGTCTTGCCTTCCTCGATCAGAAGATTGTCGTCGGAGAGGAAATCCGCGTCATCCGGCGGATAAAGCTCCAGCCGCAAGCGCCCCTTGCGATCCTTCAAGCCCTCCACGTCGACGAAGATATCGGAGCCGGGGGCGCCGGGACGGCAACGGCCTTCGGCAATGCCCAGATCCGGCCTCGAATCGATATGCGCAGGGGCTGACAGGGCGATCAGCAGGACGGCGCTCAACATGAAGCGCGCTCCGGCGTCGCGAACTCGCCAAGCGAGAGCAGGCCGCCCACCGCCAGATGGACGGCCAGCGTCACCGATGCGATCATCGTCATCAGCGCACCGATCTGGAGATCGTGACCGATCAGGAAAACCGCCAGCCCGGCGAAGGCGATATCCTTGTTGGGCAGCAGAGGCAGGCGGGAGAGGAGCTGGCGCAAGGTCGACAGCACGAGCCACCAGACGAGCGCGACCGCGGGCAAGGCGAGGTGCCACAGCAGCGCCGCCAGCGCCATCTTGCCGACGACGCGCACCGCATGGGCGGCCGCGATGAAGCGCAGATCGGCGGCGGGGAGGCTGAACAACCGCCGCCTGAACAGCATCAGCGCGAGCGAGGTCAGGAGCACGATGCCGATCGAGAGATAGAGTGCGCGGCTCCTGATGCCGAGGTGGAGCATGCCGAGCGCCGGATAGGCGATCGCCAGCAGCGCGATGGTGAAGGCGTTGCCGATCAGCGCGGAAAGGATGGAGACATCCTTGATCGCCCCGAACGGCGCGCCCACGAGGTTCGCTCGCCTGCGCGCCCAGGCGTAGAAATAGACCTCGCCGATATAGCCGACCACGATCTCGTTGCCGATCATCTTGCGCAGGAGCGGAATGATCCCCGTGAGCGGTATCCGCCAGAGCCGCCGGAAGATCATCCACTCGGTCACCGGCATCGCCAGATAATAGACGACGAAAACCAGCCAGAAGGCGGCCGTGCGCGGCACCAGCGCCTTGATCGTGGCGAGATCGAGAGAGCGGAGCTGATACGCCACCGCCAGCAGGATGGCGGCGGAAATCCCCGGCCCCAGCCAGCGCAGCCAGGAGGCGGCGCGGCTGCTCAGCGGCAGCGGCTCGGCGGCGCCGATCGCATTGAAGGGCTCGATGAGGGCGCAATCGATTTGGGCCACGAACGGTTCCGTATCGCCGGTTTCAATGGGGAGACGGCATGGCGGCCGGAAACCCGCATGCCGTTATGCGGCGCTCGGCTCCTCCTGCTCGGGAAAGGCCGCTTCCGCGCCCGGCGCGACCAGAGATCGCATCAGGGCGAGATAAGCGTCGGCGGCGCGTTCGGCCGTGAAGCGGCGCGCCCTGGCGCGCGCTTCGAGGGGGTCGGGAGAGCGAGGCGCCGCCGTCGCGATCGCTTCCGCGAAAGCCGCTTCGTCGCCGGGGGGAACGAGCCGCCCCAGGCGGCCATGCTCCAGCAGCCAGCCCATCGCCGCGCCGCAATCGGTGGCGACGATCCCCAGCCCCGCCGCGAGCGCCTCCACGATAACGGCGGGCAAGCCTTCATAATGGGAGGAAAGCAGCAAGACGTCGCTCGCCGCGAGCCAGCGCGCGGCATCCGGGACATGGCCGGGCATGGCGAACCGGCCGCCGAGGCCCAGCCGATCGGCCTGGGCGGCGAGGCGCGCGCGCTCCGGCCCTTCGCCGAGGATGGTCAGCCGATCGTCGGGCTCCGCCCCGGAGGCGAAGGCGGAAAGGAGCAGCGGATAATTTTTCTGCCGCACCAGCCGCCCGACCGCGATGAAGCGACGCCCCGGCCGCACGGTGGTGCGATCGGCGGAGAGCGCCTCGATTTCGGCTTTGCTCAAGGCCGGATTGTCGATGATGGAGACGCAGTGCGGAGGGACGCGCATCGCCTCGATGATTTCTGCGCGCATCGGCTCGGCCATGCCGACGAAATGATCCATCAGACGCCCCTGGAGCCGAAGCCAGAGCCGATACAGCGCCCGCGCCGGCCCGGGCAGATCATGCCGAACCAGATCATTGCTGATCTTCGCCACGATCGGAGGGCAATTCCTGCCCAGCAGCAGCTTCATCGCCACCGCGACCACCGTATAGGTGTTGCCGGCGCAAAACAGGATATCCGGGCGATGCGCCAGAACCTGTCGGCGCAATCGGCCGATCATCCACAGCGTTTCGAAGCGCGCCGTCCAGCGCCCGCCGTCGCGCGGCGCGCAATAGGGAAGGGCGTCCGCCTCGTCGCGCAAAGCCCCGCTTGTTCTTCCGACGACCAGGCGGACATCGGCTCCGCGCATCCTCCACCCGGCGGCGAGGCGCAGCGCGGCGCGCTCGACGCCGCCGGGTTCGAAGCTGTGGATGAAGGCCATGATGCTGAGCGGCTTGTTCACGCAATGCCCTTCGCCGGCGTCTCCGTGAAGGAGACGCCGCCGGCCGCACGATCCCGCATATCGAATGCGCACGGGGTCGCGCCGATCGGGACGCGATCATCCGCCGCCGCTCAGAAACGGGCGTCGAAACCGATCCTGACGCTGCGCGGGCGCAGCGGCGTGATCTGCCTGTGATCGCCCACCGTGAACGGATTGCCGAAGGAAAAGCGATTGCCGCGGCTGTCCGTCAAATTGGTCACGTCCAGCGAGAGGCCGAACCCGCCGAAATCCAGCCGCGCCCCGATCGCGGCCTCGGTGAAGCCGCCCTGCCGGATCTCCAGGGGAGCCGCCACGCCGAGCTCCGATCTGCCGACATAGCGCAGCGATCCGTCGATCGCGAGCGACCGCGCGCCGGGAAAGGCGGTTTTCCAGGAAAAGCCCAGGCGACCGCCGGTTTCCGCGACATCGGGCAGCTCGGCCTCCTGGCTTGATTCATATCCCGGAGCAGGGGCGTAGAGCTGGCTGTCGTTGAGGAACAGCCCGCCCTCCAACGTCAGCCCCGCAAGCGGCGACCATGCCGCCTGCGCCTCCAGGCCCAGAATGCGGCCGTCGCCGATATTATCGGTGAAGGGCAGGCCGCGCGTATCGACGAGATCGGCCTGTATGTCCTTCCAGCGCGCATAGGACAGGGTGGCGCTCGCCCAGAAACGATCCTGATCGCGTCGGCCGAGGCGGAGGCCCGCTTCGATCGAGGAAATCTCGTCGGGCTTGAAGCGCATGACCGATTGCTGGGATCCGGCTTGCGAAACCGCGAGGCCGCCCGCGCGGAAACCCTGCTGGTAGCGCGTGAACAGGGTGAGGCGATCGTTCGCGCGCCAGGCGAGGGCGAGGGTGGGGGAAAAGCGCCCTTCCCGCCGGGAAGGTTCGGATTCATGCGCCATGCGCGATCCGATCGGCTCGCCGGTCGCCCAGTCGAACGTGAACCGGCCGCCGAGCGTCAGGGCCAGGCGCTTGGCGAGCGGAAGCTCGATCTGGCCGAAGAGAGCGGCCTCGGTCACGTCGTTGCGGACGCCTTGTATCTCCCGCTGCGCGGCGGGATCGCCCAGCCGGCGGTGCAGCCGCTGAACATCGCGCAGGATGCTGAAGCCGCCGATCCAGCTTCCACGCTCGCCGAGCGCGCCCGACAACCTCGTCTCGTGCGAGAGCAGGGTGATCGCGTTATCTTCGGTGAACAGGGCGAGGCCGCTGGTTCCATCCGCGCCGGTCGCATCGAAATTGCTGGTGACGTCCTGATCGACGACGCCCGACGCGGACACCAGTTCGACGCCGCCCCACGCCTTGTGCACGACGATGCTGCCGAGCAGATAATCATTGTCGAAAGGCTGGGCGAGCGCGCTCCGGCGGGTGAGCGGCGGAAGGCCGCGTTCGGCATATTGCCCGTCGCGGGTTCCGATATTCTGGAGCGCTCCGCCGATGTCGATCGTCCAGCCGTCGCCGGGCTCCAGGCGCAGCGTCGCCCGGCCGCCGTAGAGACCGGAGCGGTTGACGTTTTTCAGGCCCCGGCCGATGTCGTCGATATAACCCGGCTCGATCGCGCGAAAGCCGACCAAGCGCAACGCCGCATGATCCCGGAGCAGGGGCAGGTTCGCCATTCCGGCGATGTCGCTGCCTTCGCCGCCGTGCGCGGTGGCCGTCACGCCGCCCGCCAGCGAGGCGGCGAAGCCGCCGGGATCGGGCTCATTGGGAACCAGCCGCAGGATGCCGCCGATCGCGCCCGTGCCGTAGAGCGTTCCCTGCGGGCCTTCGAGCAGCTCGATCCTGCGCATGTCGTAGAGGTTCAGATCCGGATCGGGCGCATTGTAGGTGAGGCGCACATCGCCGAGATACTGGCCCACGGTCGCCTGGGTGGGGCCGTTGAAGCTGCTGTCGGCGACGCCGCGGACGAACAGCTTGTTGCGTCCGGGGCCGAGGCTGGTGGACGTGATCGTCGGCAGCCGGACGGTGATCGCCTCGGTCCCCCGCGCGGCGATGCGGGACTGATCGCGAGCGTCGATATCGACCACATCGGCATCCCCCGCATACAGGGCGAGCGGCGTGCGCACCTTGCTCGCGGTGACGATGATGTCGGCGGGCGGCGCGATGAGAGAGGGGCCTGGGGAAGCGGGCGAGGAGGCCGTCGTGCGGCTCGGCTTGTGATCCGCGGCCCGCACGATCCGCACCGTCTGCGGATCGGCGAAGACGAAATCATAGCCTGAGCCGCGCAGCACCGCCTTCAGAGCCGCGCGCAGGGAATAGAGGCCGTGCAGCCCCCGGCTGGGTTCGAGACGCGCCCGCGTATCGGAGACGCCGATGGTGACGCCGGCCTGCTCGCCCACCGCGATCAGCGTATCGGCGAGAGAGCCGGGGGGGATGGCGTAACGACGACGCTCGGCCGCCTGGGCGGGGGCGATGCTTGCGAAGAGGCAAAGCGCGGCAGCGGCGACTTCAGTGCGCCGCACGCGATGCCGATGTGAGTTCCCAGCCCTTGCCCCTCGGCCGCGCATCGACATCGAGCACCGCTCCAACATGCGCGAACAGCCCCGGCAGGTTTCCGCCGAGGTGGATCGTACCCGTAAAGCGCCGATCGGCAAGCGTCGGATCGACCGTGACGGGCACGCCCAGGGTGCGGGAAAGATCGCCCGCCACCCGCGCGACGGGAGCCCCGCGATAGCTGAGATGCCCGATCCGCCATCCCCCGACGGCCGACGGCTGCACCTCCGACACCTTGATCGCCGTATCGCCCGGGGCGTCGACGAGAGCCTGCCCCGCCTTCAGCAGCACCGCCTCGCGGCGCGGATTGTAGAGAATCGAGCCTTCGGCCACCGCGACCCGAACGCCCTCGTCCCGCACCACGTCGAACCGCGTGCCGACATCGCGAATATGCGAATCTCCGACGACCAGCTCGAACGGCCGTTTCGGATCATGGCGGATATCGAACAGCGCTTCGCCGCGTTCGAGGCTGGCGAAGCGGGCGTCGCCCTTTTTGAGAAGGATCGCGCTTCCGCCGTTGAGCGCGATCCGATCGCCACCGTCCAGCTCGATCATGCGCTGCACGCCGGGCGGCGTGGCGATCCTGTATTCGTCGGCGCTCTGCATCAGCGGCCAGCCGATCAGCACCGCCAGCAACAGCACCGCCGCGGCCGCGCCGATCCAGCTATAATGCCGCAGCCCCGAACGGACGGGCGGCGCGCCATCATCGTTGGCGGGCGCGGCGGACCGCGAAAGATCGATCGCATCGCCGAGCGCGGCATCCTCCATCGCCGCCGCGTCATAGGCTTCGGAACGGGCCGGATCGGCCTCGAGCCAATCGACGAACGCCTCCCAGTCGGCGGCGCCGCCGTCCCGAAGGCGGATACGCCATTCGATCGCCGCCGCACGCAGAGGATCGTCCGCTTTCAAGCTCATTGTCCCTTCCGCCCCTCAAGACGCCGCGGCGCGCCCTTTTCCGCATCGAACGCGGCTTCGGCGTCGAGCACGGCGCGATAGGCGCGCTGGAGGTCCTTCTCGATCGCGCTCAGCGACACGCCGAGCTCCTCGGCGATCGCCCGCTGCGGAGCGCCGTCCACCCGGAAGCGGCGGAAGGCCCGCGCGCATCGCTCGGGCAGGGCGTCCAGCGCCCGCTCCATCGCCGCCAGGCGTTCGCGCGCGATAAGCGCCCGTTCGGCGTCCGGCGCATCATCGGCGTCGCCCGCTGCGCGATGCGTCGAAAGCCACGCCTGATCGCGCCGCATGGCGCGCGCTTTCGAACGCCGGCGGTCGAGCAGCAGATTCTCGGCCATCCGGTAGAGATAGGCCGGCGCATCGCCGATCGGCCCGCGCGGCGGCCGTTCCAGCTTGAGGTAAAGCTCCTGCAGGATATCCTCCGCCTCCTCGCCGGCCTGACGGGCGAGAAGAAGGCGCAGCAGCATCGGGCGCATCGCGAGATAGACTTGCTGAAGGCTTCCGCGCGGCATCGTCCTATTAGGTGTGCGACGCAGATCACATCAAGGCCGGCGGTCACAGGCTGAACGAACAGACTCCATTGAGCGCCGCGGAGAACGCATCAAGATGCGATTGGGATTCGGATCGACCCGATTTGCCTATTGCCCGCCTCGGCCATCGTTTCGAACACCCGGGACATTCCGGGCCCGCAGCCCCCCGAAGCGCAACTTTCATCGGATTGGTCCGTGCGATACGCTCACGCCTCTCCTGCGCTGTCCGCTCGACGCGTGGCGGCGGGCGCCGAATGCAGGCAAGCGGCAACGCAAGCCGCCTCTCAACCAGATGTTATTTTGAGAAAACTGGAGCGGGCGAAGGGATTCGAACCCTCGACCCCAACCTTGGCAAAGTTATACTATGCCTACTCCAGCATTCGCGATTCTACTCTATTCTTATAAAAATCAATTACTTGATCTATATTCTGTGCGCTGCCATACTCCAGAAATACTCTTCGTTTTCCTTCACGGTGGTGAACGGGTGGTGAACTGGAATCGGGCAA
>DASSTK010000446.1:0-14384 GCA_035707945.1 Sphingomonas sp. | reverse complement strand
GAGCTTCGAGACGGCGCTGAAGCTGGCGGATGGGCTGGCTTATGTGGATGTGGTGGGAGACATTTCCCCCTCCCCTTCAGGGGAGGGGCCGGGGGTGGGGCCTCACGATACGGACAGGCCCCACCCCAACCCAGTTTCGGGTGAAACTGCCCCCGGCAGTTTCAGGTCGATCCGGGGGATCGACCGACCCGAAACTCCTGAAGGGGAGGGGCTAAGAAAGGGGGGCATCAAGGCGCTCGCTCTCCCCTTCGGCGTATCCGATCGCCTTACCTTCTCGGAGAAGTTCGCCTGCCCCGTCTCTGGCTTCACCATCGCCGAGATAGAGCCGCGCCTCTTCTCGTTCAACGCCCCGCAGGGCGCATGCCCGGCCTGCGACGGGCTGGGCGAGAAGCTCTATTTCGATCCCGATCTGGTCGTCCCCAACGAAGCGCTGTCGATCAAGCAGGGTGCGGTCGTGCCCTGGGCGAAGTCCAACCCGCCGTCGCCTTATTACATGCAGGTGCTGGGTAGCCTAGCGCGCGAATATCAGTTCGCGCTGGAGACGCCATGGCGCGATCTTTCCGCCGAGGACCGCGACACGATCCTGCACGGCACCCGCGGCCGCGCGGTCACGCTGCGCTTCATGGACGGGCGCAAATCCTACGAGGTCAAGAAGCCGTTCGAGGGCGTGATCGGCAACCTCGAACGCCGCATGCTCCAGACCGAGAGCGCCTGGATGCGCGAGGAGCTTTCCAAATACCAGTCCTCGCGTCCGTGCGAGGTGTGCGGCGGCGCGCGTCTCAAGCCGGAGGCGCTGGCGGTCAGGATCGCGGGCGAGGATATCTCGATGTCGACGCGCCGCGCCGTCGGCCCCGCGCTCAAGTTCTTTCGCGAGCTGCCCGAGCATCTCAACGACCAGCAGCGCCAGATCGCCGAGCGCATCCTCAAGGAGATCGTCGAGCGGCTGGGCTTTCTCGACAATGTCGGCCTCGATTATCTCAACCTCGATCGCACCTCGGGCACGCTGTCGGGCGGCGAAAGCCAGCGCATCCGCCTGGCCTCCCAGATCGGCAGCGGCCTCTCGGGCGTGCTCTATGTGCTCGACGAGCCTTCGATCGGCCTCCACCAGCGCGACAATGACCGGCTGCTGGAGACGCTGCGGCGGCTCCGCGATCTCGGCAACACGGTGATCGTCGTCGAGCATGACGAGGATGCCATCCGCACCGCCGATCATATCGTCGATATGGGGCCGGGCGCGGGCGTCCACGGCGGCGAGGTGGTGGCCGAAGGTTCGCTCGCCGACGTCCTCGCCACGCCGGGCAGCGTGACCGGAGATTATCTCGCCGGCCGCCGCGCCGTGCCGCTGCCGGGCAAGCGCCGCAAGGGATCGGGCAGGAAGCTCACCGTTCGGGGTGCGCGCGCCAACAACCTCAAGGATATCACCGCCTCGATTCCGCTCGGCACCTTCACTTGCATCACCGGCGTTTCGGGATCGGGCAAGTCGACCTTCACCATCGACACGCTGTTCGCCTCGGCCGCCCGCCAGCTCAACGGCGCGCGCGTCCAGGCCGGGCATCATGAAAAGATCGAGGGCCTTCAGCATCTCGACAAGGTGATCGACATCGATCAGTCCCCGATCGGCCGCACCCCGCGCTCCAACCCCGCCACCTACACCGGCGCCTTCACCGCCATCCGGGACTGGTTCGCCGGCCTCCCCGAGGCGCAGGCGCGCGGCTACAAGCCCGGCCGCTTCAGCTTCAATGTCAAGGGCGGCCGCTGCGAGGCGTGCGCGGGCGACGGGCTCATCAAGATCGAGATGCACTTTCTGCCGGACGTCTACGTCACCTGCGACGTGTGCCACGGCAAGCGCTACAACCGCGAGACGCTGGAGGTGACGTTCAAGGGCAAGTCGATCGCCGACGTGCTCGACATGACCTGTGAGGACGCCGCGGAGTTCTTCAAGGCGGTGCCCGCCATTCGCGACAAGATGCTGATGCTGGTCGAGGTCGGCCTCGGCTATGTGAAGGTGGGCCAGCAGGCGACCACGCTATCGGGCGGCGAGGCGCAGCGCGTCAAGCTCGCCAAGGAGCTCAGCCGCCGCGCCACCGGCAGCACTCTCTACATCCTCGACGAGCCCACCACCGGCCTCCATTTCGAAGACGTCCGCAAACTCCTCGAAGTCCTCCACGCGCTCGTCGAGCAGGGCAACACCGTGGTGGTGATCGAGCACAACCTCGAAGTCATCAAGACCGCCGACTGGATCATCGATCTCGGCCCCGAAGGCGGCGACAAAGGCGGCGAGGTGGTCGCCTGCGGCACGCCCGAGGAGGTGGTGAAGGTGGAGCGCAGCTATACGGCGAAATATCTCAAGCCGCTGCTCTCCTCCGCCGTTCTTCCCGAGCGGGGTTCGGGCGCGGCCGAGGCGCCATCCCTGACCAAGCGCCGCCGCAAGACGATAGCGGCCGAATAGGGTCTTTCCCGAGTTCGCTCGGGAGACCGTTTTCGAGTGCTCCCCGGTGGAAGGCGCCGGATATTTGCGCATCGTCCACCCTCTGACCTCCGGGTAAGGAATGGGTGGCCCAGTCAGGTCATGATGGGAGAAACTGATCCCATCGGGAGGCGTGTGCGTGCGACCCCGCGCCCGCCTCACTCTTCCACGGCTGATCCATATTCATAATTATAGGTGTCGCCATAGCCATAGCCGTAACCATAGCCGCTCCGCTTGGGATCGAACTTGGTGAGGACGACGCCCAGCAGGTGCGCGCGGCTGGCCAGCAGGCGGCGGATAGCCGTTTTGGCGCTGCCGTGGTGCGCTCCGTTCGCCTCCACGACCATCACGCTTCCTTCGATCGCGCTGGATAGCTGAGCGGTATCGGCGAGGCCCATCACCGGCGGGCCGTCCAGCACCACCAGATCGTAAAGCGCCGTAAGCTCGCTGAGCAATGTGGGCAGGGTCGGGCCGGCCAGCAGCTCGGCGGGATTGGGAGGCAGCGGCCCGCAGCCGATGAAGTCCAGGCCGGTCAGATCGGTTCGCTGGGCCACCTGCTGAATGGTCTGCTTGCCGACGATGAGAGTCGCGAGGCCGGCCTGGTTGCTCATGCCGAGCATCCTGTGCAGCGTAGGCTTCCGCAGATCGGCGTCGATCAGCACCACCCGCTTGCCGATCCGCGCGAAGTCTCTCGCGATAGCGTAGGACGTCGTCGACTTGCCCTCCGACGGACGGCTGCTGGTGAACAGCAGCGATCGCGGCAGCCCGGTGGGGGTCGAGAGCTCGAGAGACGCGCGCAGCGCATGATAGGCTTCCGACAGGGGCGATCGAGGATCCTCCAGCGCGGAGATCGCGGTCTCGTTCGGGGGAAGCAGGGGAATGCTCGCCAGCATGGGCTGGCCGAGCTTCGTCGATACGTCTTCCGGCACCCGGATGGCGTCGTCGAACTTTTCGCGGCCGAGAACCACGATCACGCACAAGCCGGCGCCAAGGACCAGCGCGAGAACGATGTTGAGCACCGGGCGCGGCGAAATGGGCTTGATGGGCGGTTCGGCCGTGTCGATGACCGAGATGTTGTTGGTGGCGATGCCCGCTTCCGCGCTCACTTCCTTGTACCGCTGGAGCAGGCCGTCATAGAGCGCGCGATTGGTGTCCACATCGCGGCGAAGAATATTGTACCGGATGCTGCGGTTCTGCTCCTCGAGCGTGGCCGACTTGAGCTGCGCGACATCGGCCGCAAGCGCCTTTTCCTGATCCGCGGCGGTTTCGTACGCCTCCTTGATCGACGTCTTGACGCTGCTGGCGAGCTGATTGATCTGACGGTTCAGCTCGTCGATCTGGGCGGCCGCCTGGATCATGGTGGGGTACGCGGTTTTGCGCCGCTGGCGCTCTTCCTTGTAGCTCGCGACCAATTGCGCCTTCTGCTGCATAAGCTGCTGGATGGCGGGATTGGAGAGAACCTCCGCCAGGCTCAGCAAGGGCGTGTGCTGCGCCTGCTCCCAATGCTGCTGCGCCGCGATCCGCGCGGCGACCGCATCATTATAGGCGCTGCTGAGCTGGACGAGGCTCGCCACCGTCAATGAGCGGGGCCCTGTCGGAGCGCCATTGTCGCCGCCCGTCGCGCTCGGTTGCGCGGCGTTGCTGGCGTCGATCAAACCGGCGGACCGGGCATATTGGATGGCGGCGGTTTCCGATTCCTGCAGGCGTTCGCGCGTGTCGCGCAGACGATCCTCGAGGAAGTTCCGGGCATAAGAGGTGGTGTCGTACTTCCTCTGCAGGTTGGCGGTGATGAAGTTCTTGGCGAAGCTGTTGGCCACGCGCGCGGCCAGCACGGGATCCGGGCTGACGAAATGGATCTGGGCGATGCGCGAATCCCTCGGCAGCGCCACGGACATGTTTTCCATGAGTACCCGGAGCACCTGCTCCCGCTTGGAATCGCGCAGGTTGAGCACGCCGATCGTATGATCGATCGGCTTCACGCCCATCTGATCCAGGAAATGATCGTTGCGATCGAGCCCCAGACTGTCCGCCACGCGGATGGCGAGCGCGCGGCTTTTCAGGATATCGAGCTGGGTCTGGAGGAAACGGTCGGCGTCCTGAAGCTGAACCGTGGGCTCGACATCCTGGGATTCGAGAACCTTGGCGGTCTGCTGATTGATCTGGATGCTCGCCTCGGCCTGATAGAGCGGCCGCGAGAGCATCGTGAAGGCGATGGCGAGGACGACGGCGGCGGCCAGGATGCCGGCGATGACAAGACGGTTGCGATAGGTGGCCGCCCATATCTTGCGAAAGTCGACCGGATTGGCGGCGGGCTCGGCGGTCGCCGACGCCTCCATTCCAGGCATCGGCTCCGCATCGAAAGCCGCGACGAAATTTTCATTCATTGCCTAACGCTCACCCTATCTGGAATGGGCCTTACCGATATCGCGTGAAGTTGCCGAAGGCGGCCAGCAGCGGCGCCATCGTCAAAACGTCACGATAGAAGCCTTTGAGGTTGGAAAAGCCGACGACAATGATGTCGTTGCCCTGGATTTCCGGGTTTGGCGCTTCGCCATGGCGGATCGCCTGCACGTTGAAGCGCGCCACCATATTCTCCCCGTTTTCCTCACGGAAGATCAGCACCTGATCGAGCGCCGCTACACGGGTTGTTCCCTTGGCCATCGCGAGAGCGTCCAGCAAGGTTGTCCTGCCCTGGATAGCGTAAACTCCGGGTTCCGTCACGGAGCCGTCGACGGTGACCTTCTGCGAAACCGATGTGGCCACGATGACGGATACCTGGGGATTTTCCAGGTATTTCGCGCCCAGCCTGGTGGCGATGTCGTGCGAAAGCTCGGTCGTGGTCTTCCCGGCCGCGGTGATGCTGCCGATCAAGGGCAGCAGAATATTGCCGGAAGCGTCGACCTGCACATTCTGAAGCGTCAGATCCGGTTCCTGGAACACGGTGATATTGATCGTGTCGAGCGGACCGATCCGGTAATCCTGGATGGCGGCGTTGGTCTTCACGGCGGGAAACATCTGATAGGCCGCCGAACCGGCGGGGATGGCCGGATTCACGGTGGAACAAGCCGCAAGCGCCAAAGCGCCGACCAGAACCGCGGCTTTCCGCAACCACTTGGTCAAGTTCACACTCAACGTCCTTCTACGATCGCCCGAGACGATTTCTTTTCCATCCCGACGGAGGCGCTCGCCTGAAGCCGCCGTTCCGGGTGCGCCTAACACGCATTCCTAACAGTGTCAGCTTTCTCTGCCAGCCCGGATTCGGCGGGGCCGTGCATGATCCATGTTCTCCTGTTTCCCCCTGAGCTCACAGGTTTGCCTTCATCCGCCGCGAACGGAGCGGCGGCGGTTGCCGGCGGTCGGCGGTTCTCAGAAGGCATTGCGATGAACCATCACCTTGATCGTGGCCAACATGATCGAAAGATCGCGCAAGATCGTCCAGTTGCGCTGATATTCGAGATCCGCCTGCAATCTGTTCACGAGATCCGTCATCGAATGCGTGGCGCCACGATAGCCTCTCACCTGGGCCAGCCCCGTAAGGCCCGGTTTCGAGGCGTGGCGATGCCAATAGCGAAGATCGACCTCCCAGAAGAGCTTGTCACCGGCCGTGGAGCCGAGGGCATGCGGGCGCGGGCCGACGATGCTCATGTCGCCCCGCAGGATATTGAAGAGTTGCGGCAGCTCGTCGATGCTCGTCGCGCGTATGAAGCGGCCGACGCGCGTGACGCGGAGATCGTCCCGCGCGGTGGAAACATTGCCTTGCGCATCACAGGCCGAGATTTTCATCGAGCGGAACTTATATATATTGAACAGCCTGTTGCCGCGCCCCAGACGTTCCTGCACGAAGAAGACGGGGCCGCCGTCCTCCAGACGGATCGCCGCCGCCGTCACCAGCATCAGCGGGGCAAGGGCGACAAGCGCCAGCGTGACCAGCGCGAGATCCATCGCGCGCTTGACGATCCGGGCGTCGATTCCCAGCGATTCTGCGGAAACCTGCAATGTCGCCTCGCCGCCTTCCTGGCCGGTGCCGATGATCCCCAGCGGCGTCAGCTCGGGAACGAGAATCTCGCTCCGGACACTCGTGCCCTTGAGCGCCGTGGCCCATTGGGATCGGCGTTCGCTCGGACAGCTCACAACCACCCTGTCGACATGCTGCAAAAGCCGCCCCAGGCGATCCATCATCATCGGATCCGAGATGTCCGGCTCCAGCCCGATCGCGCCCGCATTGACGATATGACGCGGAGCGGACGGCTCGTGAAAGCCCTCCGGCGGCCCAAACCCGTCGTGAATCAGCAGCTCGTTCAGCGGAGAAATCCCGAACAGCTTGATCGCGAAACGATCGAACGCATATCGGGCGGCAATGATCGCCAGCGCGCTGAGGCCCGAGCCGGCGAACAGGGAAAGCCGGGAAAGGCTGCTGCTGGTCTTGAGAGAGAAGCTGATGAACAGCATGATGGTGACGGCGATGGCGAGGGCGAGCAGTCCGCGCCTGATCCCCGTCCGGGGCCGCAGGAGAGCATCGAGCGTGTAGGCTCTGCTGTTGACGGCCGCGACGATATAGATGGGCAGCAGCAGGGTGAGAATCCGCTCGCCCGAGCCATGCAGCACCGGAATGCCGCGGAACAGGTCATAAGCCAGGTAGCTCAGGGAGATGACCAGGATGTCCAGCACCGCCAGCGCCAGATAGAGCTGAACGCGCAGCGCTTCCTTGGAGCGCCTTCGGCTTGCAGGCGGGGAGCGACTGATGTCGCCCGCCGCATCCGTCATGCCGCCCATTTCGACGCTCATTCCAGGCCCCTTTGCCATGTCGATCACGGGTTTCAGCGATTCTACACGTCGGATGTCAGGATATCCCCATCTCTGCGCCATGCCGACCTAATAATGGGAAGAGTCGAAACATAATGGGAAGAGTCGAAACGATCGCATCGGGTGTTTCTGCTTTCCGACATCTCTCCTAATCAGCAACGCCTTGGAGGCGAGAAGATTCCGGGAAGGAAAATCCTTCATTGAAGTCGATGCGTTGGCGGGGAGAGTCGCGCCCTTCTGATGAAGCCTCCAGCAGCCATCGCTGTCCGTCTTCCAGGCCCAGCGCGGTCAACCTTCCGGTGGCGTAAGCTCCGGTGTCGATACCGATCCGGTTGGGCAGCATTTCGGCTTCCGCCGTCGGGGAATGTCCATGCACGACGACGGCGCCATGATCCGATCGGCTTTCCAGAAAAGTCTCACGAATCCAGAGGCAATCCTCCTCGCTCTGTCGATCGAGCGCTATTCCCGGGCGAACGCCGGCATGAACGAAATAATAATCGCCGATCGACAGGCTGAGGGGAAGCCTGCCGAGCCATGCCAGCTGCTCTCTGGGTATCGTGGCGCGGATTCGCCCGATCGCGGTTTCCGCAGGCGAGGCGTCGATCGATTCGGGCGGCAATCCCCAGCTGGCCAGCGTCTCCCGGCCGCCATAACGCAGCCAGGTGCGCAGCATGGCGCGATCCCCGTCAAGCGCCCCCAGCATCGCCGCTTCATGATTGCCCAGGATCGCCCGCAAGGAGGCGAAACCGAGCGGTTGCATCGCCCGCGCGACGACCCCGGCCGAATCGGGGCCGCGATCGATCAGGTCTCCGAGCAGGATGACCTGGACATCGGCGGCCGATCGGGATGCGTTGTCCTCCTCGATCATGCGCAGGACGGCCGTGAAGAGATCGAGGCGGCCGTGAATATCCCCAATCGCATATACGCGCGTATCGGGAGGGAGCACGGCCTCCTTCCTGCGGCCGAGAAAGCGCAATATCATCCACACCTCAATCGAGCGGCGTCATCGGGTAAATGGGCCTCAACGCCGATAGGCCATGATTGTTGCACCCGCCATCCGCGATTAATCCAGGGGCTCGGCCGGGGTAATCGCGACCTGGCGGATATAGAGCTGGGTTTCGCCATCGCCTCCCCCCAGCATGTCGAAGCGCAGGCGCTGGGCGGAACATCCTTCCGGAACCGCGAACCGGGCGTTCGCCGTCCCCCACCGACCGGAGGCGCCGTGCGGTATGATCGAGGTCAGGCGGCGCGTGGAGCCGGCGCATTCGACATAGCCGCGCAGCCGATCGGAAGCGCCGTCGGTCTCGCCGTAAACGGAGAATGAAATGCGATAGGCGCCCGGGGGCAGGGCGACATAGCTATAGGCGAAAACGTCCGCCCCTCCCGTGCTCGCCTCCACCGACAGGGCGGGTTGACCGTCCGGAGCGACTCCGGCCGAAGCCTGCACGCCCTCCCGGATCGGAAGCTGCCATGCGAAGGGGGAGGGATAGTCCCTGGGCGCCGCATTCTGGAAATCAGGGTCTGTCACCAGCGGCTGCGCGTCGTCCTTGATTCCCTGCAGCCTCAGCGACAGGGCATAGGCGGCCGGACCATATCCCATTTCCACGAGTCTCGTCAGAAACGGCGCGCTCTCCCGCTCATCGGGAGACGAGTCCACGGCGGTCAGGGTATCGAACAGCGCGACGTAATCGGCGGCTATCGTCGCGTTATCGGGTTTGAGCTGCATGAGAAAGGCGGTGCGCCACGGAGGCGTCATCGCCAGCGTCTGAGCGAGCGCCGAACGGCCCTCGTCGGTTGTCGCCAGGAAATCGAAAGCAGCCAATACCGGTTTTTCGAACTGGTTCCGCCGCAGCAGCGCATCGCCGCGTTGAACGATGGCGGCGGTGTCGCCGCTGAACAGCGCCTGGCGGAACAGCCATGCCTGCGTCGGCGTATCGCGCCATGAAAGCCGGGCGGACTGGTTCATGAGGGCGGCCGCCCGCTTAAGATCGCCCTTCCGATCGGCTACATAACCCAGCGTTCGGGTGGCGGTCACGTCGAGCGGGGCATATTCCAACGCGGCTCGGGCAAGCGCGCCGGCGACGCCGAATCGGTGAGCGCCGAAGGCGACGGTGGAGGCCCGCGCCAGCGCGGGCGCCGCATCCGGCCGAAGCGCCAATGCGGTTTCCATGTCGCCGTTCCGGATGGCGCGGGCCGCCCAGCCCTCGACGAGCAACGCGGCCGCCATCGCCGCCGCTACGACGAGGGCCGCGACGGTGACGATGCGATTCGGCTGCGAGGCGACAGGAATACCGCCGGATCCCTTGGGCATACCCTCCCATAGCGGCATCGGATCGGGCCCGGCAAGCGGAGCGGCGATTCCACCGCGGCGCCGAACTGTGGCCCAACGGCGACACGGACGAATATCGCGACGGAAACTTTCGCGGGGCCTTGCCGTTATGGGCGGATTGTGGCAGTCCGATCGTGGACGAGTACCAGGGAGATAACTATGAAGCTGAACAAACTCTCCGCCGCTGCGGCCATGGTCGCGACCTGCGTGTCGGGGATGGCGATGGCCGCCGGTCCGGTTCGGGCCTCGAACTCGATCGCCGTGTCCCACCCGGTTTCGGCTCGCCTCGGCACCCTCGGCACGAGCGCGCGCGCTGGCGTGCGTCATGACGAGAACAGCAAGCTCGTCGGCGGTGGCCTCATCATCGCGGTTCTGGCGGCGGGCGCCGTGATCGCCGGCATCGTCGCGGCGACCAGCGGCCATCATGACAACGGCCAGTCCAACTAAGACAAGACGCAGCTGAACGTCTGCCCGGGTCGGCTGACGGAATGCTTCGAACGGTTTTCGAGCGCCGCGATCTCTTGTGGGTCGCGGCGCTCTTGTCGTGCGCTCTGGTTCTGGGCGGAGGCGGGCCGCACGGCCCCTTGGCGGTGGCTGTCGTGGAAGCCGTGGCGGCCTTCGTTCTGCTGTGGTTTTGCCTGACCGCGGATCATCGCTCGATCGGGCCGGGCGGATTGTCCGGCATCCTGGGGGTTCTGCTGCTCCTGGTGATCGGGCTGGCGCAGCTTGTTCCACTGCCATCCTTCCTGTGGCGGGAGTTGCCGGGCCGCTCCCTCCTGGCGAGCGCGCTGGAATTGACGGCGCGCGCCGACGCGTCCTGGCCTGTCAGCCTCGATCCGCAGACAAGCCGCGATGCGCTATTATCCTTTCTGCCGCCCGTAGCGATGTTCATCGCGGTCCTGCACCTCGGCTGGGCGGACCGGCGGAGGCTGTTCCTCGTGCTTCTCGCCGCCGGTGTGGCGAGCGTCTGCCTGGGGTTGCTGCAGGTCGCCAGCGGGGACACGTCCTTTTTCAATCCTTATAAGCTGCCGCCTTATGGGCTCGCGGTCGGCTTTTTCTCGAACCGCGATCACCAGGGCCTGTTCATGGCCTCCTGCTTCGCCGTCACGGTGGCGGTTTACCTGGAGAGTGAGAAAGGGCGGCGTTCGGACGGAAGCAATCGTCCCTGGACGATCGGGCTGCTCATAGCGTTCGCGATCACCGCTCTCGCCACTGCATCGCGGAGCGGCGCCGGGTTGCTCGCGCTCGCCGTTCTGGGGAGCCTGGCGGCGTGGCAGGTGCATTTGGCGCGTCGACAGGATGGGCGCTCCCGGCTGAAAGGCTCGCGTCGCCGCCCGGGAATGGTGATCGGGATTGTTGTCGGGCTGGCCTTGATCGTCATTTTCGGCGTGCTGCTGATCCGCAGCTACCAATTCCAGCGACTCGTCGGCCGCTATGCGCAGGTCTCCTCCGATGCGCGCTTCGCCTTCTGGCCGGACGTCCTTTACGTCCTGAAGCTGTATTTCCCGGTGGGAGCGGGGTTCGGCACGTTCGGAGACATTTATCAATCCTCGGAGCCGCTCAACGAGCTTGGCCCCAAATATCTCAATCATGCGCATAACGACTATATGGAATTGATGATCGAGTGCGGTATCGCGGGGGCCGTACTGATCCTGATCTTCTTCCTCTGGTACGGCCGGAGGCTATGGGCGCTGTGGCGAAGCCCGAAGGACCAGCGCGGCCGGGCGTTGACGGCCGGAGCGGCGGCGGTGATCCTGTTCGTGCTGCTGCATTCGATCGTCGATTATCCCATGCGGACGGAAGCGATCTCCTGCCTGTTCGCGCTGTGCTGCGGGATGCTGGTCGCGCCCGTCACAACCGAACGCCGTCGGCGACGTCGGCTGTCGCCCGGCCGATCGGAGTCGCTCGGGCGCGGAGAGGCTGCCGGCGCCGATCAGATGGAATATGGCCCGGCCTGATCCTGGCCGCTGAAATCCGGCCGTGAGGCGTCAGGAATCAACCTGCGCCGTCGATCCTGATTGTCGCGGGATGGGCCAGGTTCGTCCATTTCATGCCGACACGGCCAGGATGGCGCTTCGGCAAATGCGGCAAGAACGAGTAGGCTCCGATCACCCCACAGGCAACGCGTCGCTTACTCCGCGTCGATCGGTTCGCGCGCCAGCAGATCCTCGATCCGCAGCCCCAGCCGTCGGATGCGCGCGGCGACGCGCGGCCAGGTCTCATCGAGGAAAGTCGCGCGTTCGGCGCGGCGCAGCCGCTCGGCCGCGCCTTCGGCCACGAACATGCCGACGCCGCGACGCACCGTCACCAGACCGTCATCCTGAAAGGTCTGGTAGGCTTTGGCGACGGTCAGCGGGTTGGCCCCGTGCTCGGCCGCGAGCGCCCGCACAGAGGGCAGGGGATCGCCGTCCCGGTAATGTCCGTCGAGAATCGCTTCGGCGATCGAATCGCGCAGGCGGATATAGACGGGGCGATCGTCGCTGGCCATGCTGCTATGCTGTAGTAACACAGCATCCCGGTCAAGCCCAATCAGCCTTTCCAATGAGATATAATAGCTTCAGGCGATGGGCGGGGCCTCTCCTCGGGCGGCTTGCCGGGCGAGCCGATGAACAGGAAGCCCGCGATCCGCCCCTCCGGATGACCGAGCCCTTCCGCCACGATCGGCGAATAGGCGGCCCAGCCGGTCAGCCAGCCCGCCACGAAGCCTTCGCCATGCGCGGCGTAGAGCATCGCCATGCAGGCCGCGCCGGAGGAAAGCTGCTGCTCCCACAGCGGGATATGGCTGTCCTCGCGCGGCGTGGAGAAGACGACCACCAGCGTCGGCGCCTGATAAGCGAACTGCTCCACCGCCTCGCGTTCCAGCCGCCCGGCGTCCGGCTTCTCCGCGAGATAGGCGCGCATCAGCAGTGCGGCGAAAGCGTCGCGTCGGTCCGTCCCGATCGCCACGAAGCGCCAGGGAGCGAGCTTGCCGTGGTCGGGCACGCGCATTCCGGCGGCGAGGATGCGGCCGAGCTGTTCCCGATCCGGCCCGGGCGCCACCATGTCGCGCGGCTTGCCCGAACGGCGGGTGGCGGCGAGGCGGGCGGGAGAGGAGAGATCGTTGAGCATCGCCCGCGCGCTACCAGCGCCCTTCCCGCCGCGCAATCGGGCGGGATAATCCGTAACGCTTCGGCGCAACATCCTTACGCGCGCTCTTGGCAAGCGCGGTTTCGCCGCTAGTCTCCCACGCATGACCGGCGGCAGGGGCGGGGGCCTCGCCGTCCCACTTCCTTTCCGGAGCGCACACCTCATGGTCCTGCCCGACGCAGACGCCACCTACGAACCCGAAACCTCGCACCTCAGCCGATCCGACGGCGGCACCTGGATGGGCCATCCCCGCCAGCTCGCGCGGCTCTTCTCGATCGAGATGTGGGAGCGGTTCGGCTTCTACGGGATGCGCGCGCTGCTGGTGCTGTATCTCGTCAAACATTATCTGCTCGCCGATCATCAGGCCAACGGCATCGTCGGCGGCTATCTCAGCCTCGTTTACCTCACGCCGGTGATCGGCGGCTGGCTCGCCGATCATTATCTCGGCTCCAAGCGATCGGTGAAATGGGGCGCGATCGTCATGGCGGTCGGCTATTTCCTGCTCTGCTTCGGCGGGCATCAGGCCAAGCCCTATGCGGTGGTGGACGGCCATCGTTACGAGGTGCAGGTCGAAAGAACCGGCTCGGTGCTGGATACCGGCGACGCCCAGCAATGGATGATCGTCAACGGCCAGCGCCTCGCCATCCACGGCTTGCCCAACGGCTCGATCGAACTGCTCGCGCCGAACGGCCAGATCGCGCGCACCGTGGTCAAGGGCGATTTCCACCCCGGTGCGGAACGCTCGCCTCTCTATGTCGGGCTGATGCTGATCGCCTTGAGCCTGATCGTGATCGGCAACGGCTTCTTCAAGCCCAACATCTCCACCATCGTCGGCACGCTCTATGCGCCGGGGGACAGGCGACGCGACGCAGGCTTCACCATCTTCTACTGGGGCATCAACATCGGCTCGATCGGCGGGCAGTTCTTCTGCCCGTTGTTCGCCGCCTGGTTCGGCTGGTGGGCGGGGTTCCTGGTCGTCTCGGCCGGCATGCTGGTCGCCTATGCGCTGATCCAGTTCGACGGCGGCAGGCTGGCCGGCTACGGCGAGCCGCCGGAGCGAAGCGGACGCGATCGCACCATCCTGATCTATATCCTCTCCATCCTCGCCGCCCCGATCTTCTGGCTGATCTTCCGGAACGTGATGGACACGCCCGCCGCCGCGCCCGGCAGCGGGCTCTGGGGCTACATCGTCGCCACGCCCTTCCTCGGCAAGGTGCTGTTCGCGACCTTCCTCGCCGCGGTGATCGGCATCCCGATCTGGTCCTGGCGGGTCGGCGACAAGACCGAGTTCCAGATGATGCTGGCGGCGATCATCCTCGTCGTGTTCAACGTCACCTTCTGGACCCTGTTCGAGCAGGCGGCTTCCTCGCTCACCCTATTCGCGGACCGCAACACCACGCTGGAGCTGTTCGGCATCCACATCACCGCGCCGATGACGCAGCAGTTCAACCCGCTCACCATCGTCATCTTCGCGCCGATCCTGAGCTGGCTGTGGATCGCGCTGGCGAAGAAGGGCTGGGAGCCTTCGATCCAGGTCAAGTTCGGCATCGCGCTGATCCTCGTCGGGCTCGGCTTCGTGATCCTGGCGTGGAGCGGCAACACCGCGAACGAGGCGTTCCGCGTCTCGCTTTGGTGGCTGGCGCTGACCTATTTCATCCA
>DASSTK010000445.1:0-3795 GCA_035707945.1 Sphingomonas sp. | reverse complement strand
GCTCGGGGCGAACGGAGAATGAGCTATGACCGAATCCCCCGTCTGGCACCCCTTCACCCAGCATGGCCTGGGCGAGCCCATCCCGCTCGTCACCCATGTTGAAGGCGCGGCGCTCTACACCGCGGACGGGCGGCGGATCGTGGACGCCATTTCCTCCTGGTGGGTGACGACGCACGGCCATCGCAACCCGCGCATCATGGCCGCGATCGCCGAACAGACGGCGAAGCTCGACCAGATCATCTTCGCTGGCTGGACGCATGAGCCCGCCGAGGCGCTGGCGCGCGAGCTTCGCGCCATGATGCCGCCTTCGCTCACCCGTGTCTTCTATTCCGATTCGGGTTCCACCTCGGTCGAGGTGGCGCTCAAGATGGCGCTCGGCTTCTGGCTGAACCGGGGCGAGCCCCGGCACCGCATCCTGACCCTCGAGCACGGTTATCACGGCGACACGATCGGCGGCATGTCGGTCGGCGCGCGCGGCGTCTATAACCGCGCCTATCAGCCGCTGCTGTTCGAGGTGGAGACGCTGCCCTTCCCGGCGGACGGCGGCCGGGCCACGCTCGACGCGATCGAGCGCGCCGCCGCGCTAGCCAACAAGCCCGCCGCGCTGATCATCGAACCGCTGCTGCTCGGCGCGGGGGGGATGCTGATCTACCCGCCCCCCACTCTCGCCGCGATCGCCGAGACCTGCGCGCATCACCGCATCCTGCTGATCGCCGACGAGGTGATGACCGGCTGGGGCCGCACCGGCACGCTGCTCGCCTGCGAGCAGGCGGGCGTGGTTCCCGACATCCTCTGCCTCTCCAAAGGCATCACCGGCGGCGCGATTCCGCTGGCGGCGACGATGGCGAGCGAGCCGATCTACGAGGCGCACCTGTCGCGGGATCGGGCGCGGATGTTCTTCCATTCCTCCAGCTACACCGCCAACCCGATCGCCTGCGCCGCCGGCCTCGCCAACGCCGCGATCTGGCGCGAGGAGCCGGTGCGTGAGCGCATCGCCTCGCTTGGCCGCCGGCAGGCCGAACGGCTCGACCGTCTCGCCGCCCACGCCGCCATCCTCAACCCCCGCCGCATCGGCACGGTGACGGCGATGGAGCTGGGCGAAGGGACGGGCGACTATCTTTCCACGCTCGGCCCCCGCCTGCTGGCCTTCTTCGGGACACGCGACCTGCTCGTCCGCCCGATGGGCAACACTATCTATGTCATGCCGCCCTATTGCATCGAGGACGCCGACCTCGACCGTATCTACGCCGCGATCGGCGAGGCGGCGGAGCGATTCGGGTAGATACCGTTAAATCCCCATTCGTGCTGAGGAGCCACTGAGCTTGGCGAAGTGGCGTCTCGAAGCACATGCCCTTCGAGACGGGCCCCGGATCAAGTCCGGGGTCAGCCCCTCCTCAGGGCGAACGGAGATCAATCGGGGATTCTGCCTGCTTGGTTTTGGATTCCTTCCCCCGCCATGCTTGCGCGTTCCAGACGATCAGCACCGGCACGCCGATCGCCAGATCGCGTGCGCGCTTGACCAGCGAGAGCGCCACCGCCGTATCCGGATCAATGCCGAGCAGCGGCCCCAGGAGCGCATAGCCCGCTTCCTGCACCCCCAGCCCGCCCGGCACCATGAAGGCGGCGCTGCGGAGCGCCAGGATCAGGCTTTCGAGCGCCAGCGCCGTCCAGAAGGAGACGGGCGCGCCCATCAGCGCCAGCGCCAGCCAGGAGCAGAGCATCGTCGCCAGCCAGCCGAGCAGGTTCCAGAGGAAGGCGGCGGCCACCGCGGCGTGGCTGCGATAGGTGGCGTCGAGCTCGGCGCGGACCGCCTCCATCACCGCCTCGCCCCTGGGCAGGAAGCGTCCGCCGATCGCGCCTGCGAGCCGGAGCAGCGGCCGCTGGAGCCCGACGAGCGCGACGGTGATCGCCAGCGACGCGCCCGCGCCCGCCCAGGCGAGCAGGCGCAGATGATGCGTCTCGCCGTCGAGCAGCAAGGTTCCGATCGCGGCGACGCCGACCAGCGTGAACAGGAGCTGCGAGGCCATCTCGGTGGTGATGTCCACCGTCATCGCGGCATAGACGCGCGGGGCCGCGACGCCGCGCGCGATCAGCGTGCGCGCGCCCACCACGAAGCCGCCGAGCTGGGAGAAGGGCAGCACCTCGTTGGCCGCTTCCCGCGCCGCCCGCGCCCACATGAACAGCGGCGCGCGGCGCATCGGCTCGCCCGGGCACGACGCGATCCACGCAGCTCCCAGAGGCGCGAAGATGCCGATCGAGGCGAGCACGAACAGCAGGAAGCCGCCCACGCCCATGCGCGCGATCGTCTCGGCGAGTTGGTTCAACCCCACCCGGCCGATCACCCACAGGCCGACCGCGAGGCCCAGCGCCGAGACGATCAGCGCGCCGATCCGAAGCCGCGTGCTCACCGGGCGGGTGTGAAATCGGCGAAGCGGCCGAGGCGGATGGACTTGCGCATGATCGCGGCCCTTACGGCCGGGTCGGTGAGCGCGGCAAGCTCGACGCGATAGGCGTAGCCGGGGGCCGAGCCGGGATAGGCGTCGGCGGTGGCGGGATGGGCGTAGATTTCGGTGAGGCCCGGCGGCAGATGCTCGATCAGCCCGGCGAGCCGATCGGCGGTCATATGGCCGGACCAGGCGAGGCCGAGCACATGATCGGGAACGATGAGCCCGGCCGCGCGGAAGCGCCGCCGGAGGCCGCGCGCATAGGGCGCGGCGATGCGCCCCGCCAGGCTCGGCCGCACCGGCTCGATCCGGTTGAGCAGCGCCAGGGGCTCGACCGGCGCGCGGGCGGCGCTGAGGCCGTAGCGGCGTCCGATCCTGAGGATCAGCCCGGCGATCGTCGGGTGCAGGTGGAAATGTTTGTGCGCATTGACATGATCGAGCGGCAGGCCGGTCGCGACGAAGGCGGCGAACTGCGCCTCGATCTCGTCGGCGAGCTGGCGGCGGACGGCGGGGCGGAAGAAGAAGTGGGCGCCGGCCAGCGCCATGTTGGCGCGGAACCGGCCGGAAGCGTCGACCAGGTCGGGGATGCGCTCCGGCGGCAGCGCCGGTCGCCCCTCGACCAGCACCAGATGCAGTCCGACCCCGAGCGAGGGCAGCCGCTTCGCCCGCGCCACCGCATCGGCGGCCGCGTCTCCCGCCGCCATCAGGCTCGCGGCGGTGAGGATGCCTTGACGGTGTGCCTGCTCGACCGCCTCGTTGACGGCGAGCGATGCGCCGAAATCATCGGCGGTGATGATAAGCCCTGATCCTCCCCGGCACGGGGAGGGGGACCGCCCGCGAAGCGGGTGGTGGAGGGGGCTCGAAGCCGGGCGGGACGCCTGTGGCGGGGCCCCCTCCACCATGCCTTCGGCATGGTCCCCCTCCCCGTTCCGGGGAGGATAAGGCATGGGCTATGCCGCTTCCTTCCGACGCCTCAGGAAATCGAAGAACTCGACGCCTTCGCGCAGGCGGCGCTTCATCATGTCCCAGTCGCGCAGGATCTCGCCCACGATCGAGCCGATCTTGCGCGGGCGGAAGTAGAAGCGCTTGTAGAACTCCTCCACCTTGTCGAAGATCACCTTGGACGAAAGGTGCGGGTAGGAAAGCTGGGCGATCTGGTTGCCGCCGTCGGTCAGCAGATGGTCGCCGCCGTCGAACCAGCCGTTCTCCACCGCCTGATTGTAGAGGAACGTCCCCGGATACGGCGCGGCGAGGCTCACCTGGATGGTATGCGGATTGATCTCGATCGCGTAGCGGATCGTCTCCTCGATCGTCTCCAGCGTCTCGCCGGGAAGGCCCAGGATGAAGGTGC
>DASSTK010000444.1:0-5803 GCA_035707945.1 Sphingomonas sp. | reverse complement strand
TCGCCCTCTTCCGGCCCCGCCATCATCACCTCGCCCAGCCCTTCGGTCGAGGCGCGGATCGCCTTTTCGAGACGGGCGGCGACGTCGGGATTTTCCTTGAGATAGGTTTTGGCGTTCTCGCGGCCCTGGCCGATGCGGATCGAATCGTAGCTGAACCACGCGCCCGATTTCTCGACCAGCCCGGCCTTGACGCCGAGATCGAGAATCTCGCCGATCTTGGACACGCCCTCGCCGTACATGATGTCGAACTCGACCTGCTTGAACGGCGGCGCGACCTTGTTCTTGACCACCTTCACCCGCGTCGAATTGCCGACGATCTCGTCGCGATCCTTGATCTGGCCGGTGCGGCGGATGTCGAGGCGCACCGACGCATAGAACTTCAGCGCGTTGCCGCCCGTCGTCGTCTCCGGGTTGCCGTACATCACGCCGATCTTCATGCGGAGCTGGTTGATGAAGATCACCATGCAGCGCGAGCGGCTGATCGAGCCGGTGAGCTTGCGCAGCGATTGCGACATCAGCCGCGCCTGCAGGCCGACATGGCTGTCCCCCATCTCGCCTTCGATCTCGGCCCTCGGCACCAGCGCCGCCACCGAATCGACCACCAGCACGTCGATCGCGTTGGAGCGGACCAGCGTATCGGTGATCTCCAGCGCCTGCTCGCCGGTATCGGGCTGGCTGACGATCAACTCGTCGATGTCGACGCCCAGCTTCCTGGCGTAGACCGGATCGAGCGCATGTTCGGCGTCGACGAACGCCGCCGTGCCCCCGTTCTTCTGCGCCTCGGCGATGACATGGAGCGCCAGCGTCGTTTTCCCTGAGCTTTCCGGCCCGTAAATCTCGATCACCCGCCCCCGCGGCAGCCCGCCGACGCCGAGCGCGATGTCCAGCCCCAGCGAGCCGGTCGAGATCGCCTCGACCTGCATCGTCTCCTTGGAGCCGAGCTTCATCGCCGAGCCCTTGCCGAAGGCGCGGTCGATCTGCGCCAGCGCCGCGTCCAGCGCCTTCTGCCTGTCACTGTTCACGGTCGCCATGCCGGTATCGATCACCTTGAGATTAGCCGCCATCGGAATGCTCCCGTCGCTAGAACAATCGCGTCATGCGTTCAACGTGGGAGCGGATGTATCAGCTTTGTTCCTACAGAACAAGAGGGGAACGATATTGCCCGTCACCCCCCCGCGGAGCGAAGCTACGCCAGCTCCCCCAGCGCCTTCTCCACCCCCGCCAGCGTGAAGGGCTTGGAGAGCGTCGGCGCTTCGGCGTGGCGCGCGGGCGGGTCTTCGGTGTGGCCGCCGGTCGCGAACAGGAAGGGGATGGAACGGTCGGCCAGCGCATCTGCCACCGGCCAGCAGGCCTCGCCGCCGCGCAGATGCAGATCGAGCACCGCGCAATCGAAGCCCCCCGCCTCGACATGCTTGAGCGCGTCGGCCACGCTCTCCACCACGCCGACCACCTTGTGGCCCAGCGAATCGAGGAAATCCTCGAGCATCATCGCGATCAGCATTTCGTCCTCGATCACGAGGATGGAGCGGAGGTTGGTCATCACCCGATGGGTAGCGCCCGAAGCCCTTGGGAGACAAGCTATTTCAGCGCGGGCGCGAGCGTCTGCCCCCGCGAGCGCGCCAGCGTGTCGCGCGCCGCCTCGGCGAGCTGCTGCACCGAAAAGGGCTTGGGCAGGAAGCTCACATTGTCGAGATCGATCGAGCGGCGAAGCTGCTCCTCGGCATAGCCGGACATGAACAGGATCGGCAGATTGGGATAGCGCCGTCGCGCGTGGCGGACGAGGGTGGGGCCGTCCATCGTCGGCATCATCACGTCGCTGATCAGCAGATCGTAGCCCGGCCCCTCCTCGGGCTGGGCGGCGAGCAGCGCGAGCGCCTCCTCGCCGTTGGCGGCGGTGTGGACGGTGTAGCCCTGGCGGCTGAGCGCGCGCTCGGCGACGGCGCGGACCATATCCTCGTCCTCCACCACCAGGATCGAGCCCGATCCCCACAGCTCGGCGCTCTCCTGCGGCGGCGCGGCGGCCGTATCCGCCGCCGTCTCGCCGTGGAAGACGGGCAGGTAGATGACGAAGCTGGTGCCGCGCCCGATCTCCGAATCGGCGAAGATGAAGCCGCCCGATTGCTTGACGATCCCATACACGGTGGAAAGGCCGAGGCCGGTGCCCTTGCCCACCTCCTTGGTGGTGAAGAAGGGCTCGAAGATCTTGGGCAGCACGTCGGGCGGAATGCCGACGCCGGTGTCCGTCACGCTGACGGCGGTATAGTCCCCGATCGGCAGGATGTCCGCGCCCAGCCGACGCACCTCGGCGGCGGTGACGGCGTAGGTGCGGATGGTGAGGGTGCCTCCCCGGGGCATGGCGTCGCGCGCGTTGACGGCGAGGTTGACGATCACCTGCTCGAGCTGCCCCGGATCGGCGCGCACCGGCCCCAGCGCGCGGCCGTGGTTGATGGTGAGCTTCATGCTCTCGCCCAGCAGCCGGCGCAGCAGGTTGGAGATTTCCGCGATCACGTCCGGCAGTTGCAGCACCTGCGGCCGCAGCGTCTGCTGGCGGGAGAAGGCGAGGAGCTGACGGGTCAGCCCCGCCGCGCGGTTGGCGTTGGTGCGGATCTGCTGGATGTCGTCATAATCGCTGTCGCCGGGCGTGTGGCGCAGCAGAATGAGATCGCAATGGCCGAGCACCGCCGTCAGGATATTATTGAAATCGTGCGCGATGCCGCCCGCGAGCTGGCCCACCGCCTGCATCTTGGTGGCCTGCGCCACCTGTCGCTTGAGCCGCGTCTCCTCCGAACTGTCCTTGATGCTCAGGAGCACCGCCGCCTCGCCCAGCCCGCTCGCGGACGCCACGGTTAGGGCGACGGGCTCGTCCGGCCGCTGGCGCAGCCGCACGACGAGATCGCCGGACAGGATCGGCCCGTTGCCGAACGGCCCCTGCCCCGGCCGCGAGGAGGCGAAGCGGCGCACGGCGTCCGCCACCGCCGACTTGTCCTCCTTCTCGACAAGATCGCTCGGATAGACCGGCCGCTCCTCCTCGCCGATGCCGGCGGCGCGATCGAAGGCGGCGTTGCGGAACAGGAAACGCCCGTCGCGATCGACCAGTGCGAGGCCCAGCGGCAGCATCGCCAGCAGGCCCTGGATATCGGAAACGCGCGCGCCGCCCGCCGGTTCGGCCGCGGGTTCGTCGAACAGCAGCATCATCGCCGCGCCGCCCGCGTCGCGATCGTCGAGCGGCACATGGATGAGGCGGAGCGGATCGGTTTCCTCCGTCTCGCGCGCGAAGCGGAGCAGGCCGCCGCCGTCCTGCGCCAGATAGGCGGCGAAGTCGCGGCCCGTCAGGGTGCCGCCCGCCGATCCGGTCGCCCGCGCCGCGAACACCCGGTTGGCGGCGAGGATGCGGCCGCGCTCGTCGATCAGCGCCGCCGTCAGCCCCGCCTTGCCCAGCTTGTCGCCGAAGCCGCCGGCGATCAGCCGCGCCGCCTCGGCCCGGCCTTCGCCCCGCCCCTCGCCGATCCGCCAGAGCAGATGATCCTCGGCGCCGCCGATCCGCTCGACCGTCAGCCGCACCCGGCCGCCGCCGAGCAGCGCCTCGGCCGAACCGTCGCGCCACGCCTCACGGCCCGCCGCCGCCAGCGCGTCGCCCTGCGGATCGAGGCCGGGCAACGCGGGCGGGATGGCGGCCGCGCCGAAATGCTCGGCATAGGCGCGGTTGGCGCAGACGAGGCGGCCGGAACGATCGGTCATCGCGGCGGGCTCGAAGCTCGCGTCCAGCACCGCCGCCAGCATCGCCCGATCAATCCCGCGCTCGCTCCGATCGGCCGCGCGCCGGGCGAAGGCCCGCGCCGCCGCCACGCCGATGGCCCCGATCGCCACCAGCCCGGCGAGGAAGCCCGCGCCGAAGCGCCAGTCCCCCACCGTGCGGGCGAGCAGCCAGGCGGAGGCGAGCGCGAGGCCCGCCACCGTCGCGAGGATCAGCCGATCGGCGGTGAAGCCGTGCGCGGGGGCCTGCGCCGCGCGCAGCAAGGGGGCGGGATCGGCGCGACGCATCCGCGCGGGCACGACCATGCCGCCTCCTCCCCGTCCGTTCAGCCCGCGCGACGGGCGCGTCGGGCGGCGCTCACCACACCTTCACGCGAGCATCCGGCGCGAGATAGAGCTTCTCGCCCGGCTTCACATCGAACGCCTTGTACCACGGATCCATGTTGCGCACCTCATCCACCCGCTGCGGCCCCGGCGCATGCGGATCGGTGAGGAGCTGCTGGCGCAGCGCCGGCTCGCGATACTTGATCCGCCACACCTGCGCCCAGCCCAGGTAGAAGCGCTGATCCCCGGTGAAGCCGTCCAGCACCGGCGCGGCCTTGCCGCCCAGCGACAGATGATAGGCGTCGTGGCTCACCGTCAGGCCCGCCAGATCCGCCATGTTCTCGCCCAGCGTCAGCCCGCCCTGCACATGCTGGCCGGGGATCGGCTCATAGGCGTCATACTGCTTGGTGAGCGCGTCGGTGAAGGCGGTGAAGCGCTTGACGTCGGCGGGCGTCCACCAGTCGGTCAGCTTGCCGGTCAGATCATATTTGCGGCCCTGATCGTCGAAATGGTGGCTGAGTTCATGCCCGATCACCGCGCCGATGCCGCCATAGTTGATCGCCGGATCGGCCTTGGGATCGAAGAAGGGCGGCTGGAGGATCGCCGCCGGGAACACGATCTCGTTCATCTGGAAATCGGCGTAGGCGTTGATCTCCATCGGCGTCATCTGCCACTCGCCCTTGTCGACCGGCTTGCCGAGCTTGTTCAGGTTGCGCTGGAACTCGAACTCCTCGGCCCGCGCGATATTGCCGACCAGATCGCCCGGCTGGATGACGAGCTTCGAATAATCGCGCCATTTGTCGGGATAGCCGATCATCGGCCGGAAGGCGGCGAGCTTCTCAAGCGCCTTCTGCTTGGTTTCGGGCGCCATCCAGGTGAGGTTCCTGATGCGCGCGCCGAACGCGGCGATGATGTTGTGGACCAGCGCGTCCGCCGCCGCCTTGGCCTCCGGCGGGAAATAGCGCTGGACGTATATCCGCCCGATCGCCTCGCCCATTTCGTTGGAAACCAGCGTCACGCCCCGCTTCCAGCGCGGCTGGTTCTCCGGCACGCCGGAAAGCACCGTGCCCTTGAAGGCGAATCGCGCGTCGACGAAGGGCTTGGAGAGGTAGCGCGCATAATCGTCGATCGTGTGCAGCAGGAGATAATCCTTGAGCACGGCGAGCGGCGTATCGGCGAAAGCCTTGGCCTCGCCCGTATAGGCGCTGGGCTGCGCGACGAGGAAATCCGGCTGGCTGTCGAGGCCCAGCCCGGTCAGATATTCCTTCCACGGGAAGCCCGGCGCCTTGGCGTCGAAATCGGCGCGGGTCCATTTGTTGTAGGTCTTGTCCGCGTCGCGCGAATCGATCCGGTTCCAGTGGATCTCCGCGATCCTGTGCTCGAAATCATAGACGGCCTGCGCGCGCGCCTGCGCGTTGGGCTCCCCCGCAAGCGTGAAAAGCCGGGCGAGATAGGCGACATATTCGGTGCGGATCTTGGCGAGCTTGGGATCGTCCTTCAGATAATAGTCCCGATCCGGCAGACCCAGCCCGCCCTGCGCGAACTGGGCGATATAGGCGCTGGGATTCTTGTCGTCCGGCGCGATGTAGGTGGTGAACAGGTCAGGCACCCCCATACGGCCGAGCTTCGCCAGCTCGGCGGCGAGCGCGGGCTTGTCCTTGACCGCCGCGATCTCGGCGAGCCAGGGCTTGATCGGCGCGATGCCCTTCTTGTCGGCGGCGGCCTC